>VFKY01000406.1 GCA_009885275.1 Verrucomicrobiota bacterium
CCCCAATCTCATGCTTACCTGATCGGTGATGAGAGCGGGATCAAGCGTTTCGACTTCCGCACTGTTAATGAAGATGAGATCGGCTCGCTCACGGGCCTTGCCACATCCCAAAAGGAGTAGAACCGAGCATAAAAAAGAGATGCGGCACAGGTCACGCATCTCCTAATATATAATGCTCTCGTTAAATTGCGCGGATCAATTTCCAGTCTTTGGAGCCGGGGCCGGTGTCGCTGCCGCCGCTGGTGTTGTAGCAGGGACTACGGGAGCGGGAGGAGGAGTGGGAGCAGATCCGGGGACAGGAGCTGGCGGGGTAAGTGTAGGAGACTTTGATTCCGGTGCTGGGGTAGAGGCGGGGGCTTCTGGTGTCGCTGCTTTTTCAGCAGGCTTCTTAGCCTTATCAGCTATGAGTGCTTCTAATGTTTCTGTGATATTCTTGGGCATATTTGCCGGAGTAGTAGCCGCAGGAAGCGCTTTTTTATCCGCTTCATCGACCAGCTTAGGAAGAGAACCTTTCCTTTTATCTTGGTGTGCTACCGTGATGGCTAGGAAAAATGTCAGAGCAAAGAAGGTAATGCCGAGCCAGGTGGTGCCTTTTTGGAGGACGTTCGTGGTTTGCGCACCAAACATTTGGTCAGTCATGCCAGAACCAAAGGCTGCTCCCAAGCCTTCTTGGCGAGGGCGTTGCATGAGCACGATGAGAATGAGGAGGAGACAGACAAGCGTCTCCAGCACCATGAGAAATCCGATTACAATATCCATAAGGGGCGGTGATTATGGCACATGATGCGAAGGGCACAAGGGATAAGCCTAAAAAGGTGCAAGCAATAGGTGTGAGGATACCAGAAGAAAAGATTAGAGATTATCGCGAATTCATCGCTAAGGTAAGCTTTTTACTAGGCTTACTAGGGAACAGACATGGCGGTAGCCATTTTTTTTCGCAACGATACTTGCTCCTCAGTAATCTTTGCTATTTGAGCATTGATTGTTTGAATATTTTGATCCGCTTGTGCGGCTTGAGCTTTCATTGTATAGGTAGGTCGCCCTGCGCGTTGTGCGTCTGATGCTTGAGATCTATAGGAGGTTGCAAGATTTGACCATTCAAACTTTGATTTTTCCAATTGCGCAATTTTTTGATCAAGGGCATCAAGATCGATTTGATAGTGGCTTGCTGGAGTGCCGCTTTTAGGTGGGGCGGTGGCACTAGAGGCGGGCGCGATCGGACTCAAAACAGCATCGGTGGACAGAATAATAATGGGCTCCATTCCATATCGAAACCTCGCTTTCAATTCTTCAGGTAAGTCTTTACCCTCAATTTTGATTAGACCGTTGCTGTGACTTAAGGAAACGGTCGTCTCCGTAATTTTTTGAATTTTCACTTCCTGTAAAACTTGCCCGCTATTCAATTTTAAAGAAGCCAATTCCATGCCTTCTGAACTGGCTCGAACTTGATGAACCAAGTCCAAATAATCCTTGAGAAGCTTTTTTCTAGTATCCTCCAATTCAGTAATCTTATTAATCAACAACTGCTTGTCTTTAGTGAAATTATTGAAGTTGTCCGCTTCTTGTTGCAGGGTGCTAAGCTGCTTTTTTGTGGTATCGAGGAGTGTTTTTCTGGCATCGAGACCTTTTATGTTTGACTCCAAGAACGAAGCGATCTCTCTAAGTTCACTACGCTTGGAATCAAGCTTGCCTGAATAGCTTATGTAGCCCGCAAAACATACTATGAGTAAGAATGCGCCCAATAACCCTATGACTCGTGCTTCCATAAATAATAATGGTGAAATTACGCAGTGATTTTTTTATACTCTTCCATGTCCTGTTGCAGTCGCTGGACATTCTTTTCCAACATTTTTTTACGCTCATTCAAAGCATTCAACTCAACTTCAAGTTTTCTCGCTCTTT
Organism: Verrucomicrobiota bacterium; assembly: GCA_009885275.1. Taxonomy (GTDB): domain Bacteria; phylum Verrucomicrobiota; class Verrucomicrobiia; order Verrucomicrobiales; family Verrucomicrobiaceae; genus Verrucomicrobium. Next base: position 1,903 of record VFKY01000406.1, read on the forward strand.
CATCAAAGGTGGATGCCCCAGCATTTTTAGCTTGTTGAGTCCTTAAGAGAACCAAGGTTTTTGTGCACAGATCATACTCCTCGTTCGCTGTGTTCAATTGAATTCTATAAGCATCAGCCTCCTGCCGCGTCTTGTTGATCTCGGACTCAAGACGCTTATCTTCCTTACAGCTTGGTAAGGCAAGGATACAGAGAGTTGACACCGTGAGCTTTACTAGAAACGATTTCGAAAAGTAGCGTGCAAATTTTGACATATCTGATAGCTATTTTGTTAGCGTTGCTCAATTAGTCAACGCAAAATGACGCGTCATTGAAATCTGACAGAAGCTTTTCAAGTCGTATAATTAATCAAGAGGGAAGAGTTGAGGTAATGCCAAATTAATGGTTGGATGTTGCCACCCTCACCGCTTTTTCACCTGCCGCTGCCTTATCGCTTCAAAAAGACACACGCCGGTGGCAACGGATACATTGAGGCAATCCACGGCGCCACTCATGGGGATTTTCACTAAAAAGTCACAACGTTCAGATGTTAGGCGTCTGATGCCTTCCCCCTCTGCCCCCATGACGATGCCGATGCCGCCTTTCATATCGACATCGTAAAGCGATTGCGTGGCTTCATCTGCGGTGCCGACAAACCAGATGCCCATCTCTTTGAGATCATCCATGGCCCGAGATAAATTGGTAACACGGACGATGGGCACGCTCTCTGCCCCACCGCAGGCGATACGTCTTACGGTCTCTGTAATAGGGGCGCTTTTATCTCTCGGAATGACCACTAGGTCGCATCCTGCCGCAGCAGCGGTACGCAGGCAGGCGCCGAGGTTATGGGGATCTTGGATACAGTCCAACACTAGGATCAGGGGACTAGCTTTTCCTTTGAGTAGATCGGCCATGTTTCCTTCATTGAGAAATGAAACAGGGGCATCGGTGTTCGAGTGCTTGTTGGAGCGGGCTAGGTTATCGTTTCGCATAGTTTTCTTATTTTGATATTATTACTCCTCCATCGCTGAGACGACAAACTCGGAACCATACACGGGTTTTGGCACCTCCCGTGGTTCGCAGAGGATTCGGATCATGCGGTTAAAAGTTTCCTTACCGCTGACAATCTCAATTTCAACCCGGAGAAAATAGATGGGCACATCGGCCACGGGGATAATAGGGAATCGCACAAAGTCTTTCTCGGTGGTCACAATCATGTCCACATCCCGTTTTTCACAGCGCAAAACAAAGTCAGCGATATCTTTTGCCGTAAAGCGGTGGTGATCAGCATAGCGTCGGGTTGCATCCACGCGCGCCCCCAGTTTTTTTAAGCCGCTTTCGAAACTCTCAGGTACCGCAATGCCGCTGACTGCACCGACATGCGCCCCGTAGAGCTTTTCCAGTGACACTCGCTCACGTGTATGGATGTTCTCCAGATACTTGGCGTTATGACGACATTCGATGATTTCTGCCACGCGATTATGCTTACGCATTTCCTTAATGAGCGCGGTATTATCTGAGCCATCGCACTTTGTAAGAAAAATATAACTCGCGCGGTTGAGGTGTCGTGGCGACTCCCGCAGTGTGCCTCGAGGCAGAAGGAATCCATTGCCCCACGGTTGGGTGCGATCGATCAGAACCATGTCGAGTCGATGTTTTAAGCGGATATACTGCAATCCATCATCGAGGAGGAGGACGTCCGCTCCAAGTTTTTCGATAGCATACAGTCCTGCCTTGATGCGGTCCTTGTCCACCACGACTGGAATACCGGGCAAATTATTTGCTAACATGAAGGGCTCATCACCAGCGACGTAGCTATCGAGCAACACATTCTTTCCATCGCTGACGACACGCGGAGGATTCTGAGGAAGTGTCTCCCCGCGAATTTTAGCGAGCCATTTACGCCAAAAACGCACCCGTTTCTGGCGTTTGCTTTTATAGCCACGACTTAAAACGGCCACATTCCGGCCTTCTTTTTGAATGGCCCGAGCCAGCAGTTCTACCACGGGAGTTTTACCGGTGCCGCCTACGGTAAGGTTGCCGATACTGATAACGGGCACCCCTAGATGATGATCACGAATAAATCGCTCACGATAGAGCTTCAACCTCAACGCCACCAGCCCGGCATAAATCCAGGAAAGCCCATGCAGAAAAAAGCGGGCCATACTTTCTTTAAGGCCCGGCTTGTCGTGCAAAATAACCTCGACGGCCCATTGCTCCAGTTCTTCAAGCCGGTCTTTAATATCCATGCTCAGGCGATGATAGAGGCGCAAGTAGGGTTGGTGACTCTTGCATTAAGCTGCTCTGCGTGATCATAGGTGCCGAAGCAATCCGTTCCTTTGTTGGCGGAAAATACAGGCGGAAAGGTGATGGAGGTCAGTGGCACAGTGGGAGGAAACACGGAAAAGTTAGCAAGGCAACTAGGTTACAGGTGAAAAAGGGCCACTACAACGCTGCTTCATTGCCATCTGCACACCGTGTGCTAAACAATGCGATGCCCCGCCCCGACCAACGTGCCAAAGATCAGCTTCGTGACATCACCTTCCAACTCGACATCGCCCCTCATGCCACCGGCTCGGTGTTGATCGGCTTTGGCAACACTCGCGTCATTTGTGCGGCGACCATTCAGGAAGAAGTGCCGCGCTGGATGAAGGCGCAGGGCGTCAAAGGCGGCTGGCTTACGGCGGAATATTCCATGCTTCCCTATTCGACGCTTGATCGTAAAGACCGCGACATCAGTAAAGGCAAGCTCGACGGACGTAGTCAGGAAATCCAACGCCTCATCGGACGTAGCTTGCGAGCCGTGGTGGACCTTCAGAAGCTCGGTGCCCGCACCTTGTGGATTGATTGCGATGTGTTGCAAGCCGACGGTGGAACCCGCACCGCCTCTATTACCGGTGCCTGTGTCGCCACCGCTATCGCTTTCAATCGCCTCATGGAAAAAGGTCTCATCCATCAGCAACCCCTGAAGCGTCAAGTTTCCGCTGTCAGTGTCGGCATCCATAACAACGAGGCGCTGCTCGATCTTTGCTATACGGAAGACCGGGATGCTGATGTGGACTGTAATATCGTCATGACCGAGGACGGCCAGTTCGTGGAGATTCAGGGCAGTGGCGAGGAAGCCACCTTTAGTGAATCACAGATGAACGCCATGCTTGTACTCGGCAGAAAAGGCGTCGCCGAACTTTGTAAACTTCAGAAGGAAGTCATCGACAATGCCATGAAACCCGTGGCGGCTCCGAAGGAGAAGGTCCTCAGCTTGGCCGACGCTTTTAAGAGCTAGAGCAGCGAGCGATCGCTATTTTGAGACCGGGAATCCGAACGGGTGAGGGAAAATCATCCGTTTGGTCCTTTATCTGCTTTCATGTGCTAGGCGCATTGACGCTTTAGCATCATCATGGAGAACAGATTTTACACCTTTGTTGGTGGCAACACCGGCCCCTGGAGCATCACAGGTGTTCAGCCCGTGATCGGACCATCGCTGGAGATGGCCCCCTGTCTCGACATTCTGAATGCCAACCTGCAGGAGGTTCCGCCCGGTGCGCAATGGTTTCTGCGTGGCGTCACCAGCAACCAGCGGTATGTCACCCGACCCGAGCAGGCTTCGCTGGTCGCGATTCAGGAATCGTTGGGACGAGCGGCAGCGACCTGTGCGGCGCTGATCCCCATCACCAAGAATGCAACTTGGTGGGCGCTGACGCAGGACGAGCGGCGGGAAATCTTTGAAGCGAGATCCTCTCACATCGCCACCGGGCTGCGCTATCTGCCCGCTATTGCGCGCCGACTCCATCACAGTCGGGATCTGGGCGAACCATTCGACTTTCTCACCTGGTTCGAGTACGCCCCTTCTGATTCAGAGGCTTTCGAAGAATTGGTGGCAGCTCTGCGCGCCACCGAGGAGTGGAACTATGTCGAACGCGAAGTCGATATCCGGCTTGTCCGGAAGGATCGGGTTTAGCTGAGAAACTTGCCAATTCCGTCCTTGAGGAGAGTGGCTAGGTTGCCCTCCACATTGTGATTGGCATCGACCTGCTTGTCTGGGCAAAAATACTCTCTTGGCTTGAGCCGCATAGAGAGTATAATCATGTACATGTCACTCACCGAGTTTCCACAAGTTCAGGCGCTTTCGTTTTACCAAAAGCTTGAGTTGCTTGACGAAATTTGGAAATCGGTTTCAGAGGATCCCTCTTTATTGGCCGTGACTCAGCATGAGAAGGATTTGCTGGATCAACGATGGAAGGGCTACCTGCAATCACCGGAGAGTGCGCTTACCGTCGATCAGTTTAAGCAAAAGCTAAATACGCTTCGTTCATGAGGAACGTGAGAATTCTTCCAGATGTCTTGCTGGATATTGCCGAAGCAGCAGCATGGTATGATGAAAACGGATACGATGGCCTTGGGGATCGTTTCGTTGACACTTTTTATAGCAGCCTTGCCGCCTTCAATGTGATGGTGAGATTTATCGAACCGCCTATCAAGATTTTCGCAGGATATTAATTCGTCCATTCCCGTATTCTGTGTTCTACCGACTTCATGACCATGAATGGATCGTTGTGTTGGTCATCCATGCGACTCGTCAGCCGGGCCTCATGAAAGAAATACTCGAAAAACGCAAATAGGCTGTTTCAAAGACACTCTGAGAGTGAGCAAAAACAACGAATCCGTCACTTTTTAGCACTAAGCAAAAGGCCAAATCACGGTAAAACACCGTCAAACTTGCGCTTTCTCAGTTTCCCCCTATCATATGCGCCCCTCAAATCGGGAGGCTGCCCCTCAGCCGCATTGTAACCCCAGTCGTTCATGTCTCCTACACACATCCGTAACCTCGCCATCATTGCTCACGTTGACCATGGCAAAACCACACTCGTGGATACTCTGCTTCGCGCCAGCGGCAACTTTCGTGAGAATCAGGCGATCGCTGAACGGGCCATGGACTCCATGGATCTGGAACGTGAAAAGGGCATTACGATCAAGGCCAAGAACACTTCCGTTCACTGGAACGATCATATCATCAACATCGTTGATACTCCCGGCCACGCCGACTTCGGCGGCGAAGTAGAACGTGTTATGAAGATGGTGGATGGCGTGATGCTCGTGGTGGATGCCTATGAAGGTCCCCAGGCACAGACTCGTTTCGTGTTGAAGAAGGCGTTGCAGCAGGGCCTGACCCCGATTGTCTTGATCAATAAGATGGATCGTCCGCATATCCAGCCGCAGGAAGTGCACGACAAGGTACTCGAACTTTTCCTCGAACTGGAAGCCACCGACGAGCAGTTCAACGCCAAATTCCTTTACGGCAGTGCCCGTGCCGGTTGGGTCACAGACAGTGCGACAGGCGAACAGCACCCCATGGAATTTCTTCTCAAGCAAATCGTTGATCATATTCCAGCACCGAAAGCAGAGCCTGAAGGCAACTTCGAAATGCTCGTTTCCAACATTGACTGGGACAGCTTCGTCGGTCGTGTCGCCATCGGTAAAGTAACCCGCGGCAGTGTGAAACTCGGCGACCGCGTCTGGTTGCTCGGCAAATCTCCTGAAGAGGCAGCCAAGCCGCTTAAGGTGACGAAAGTATTTCAATATGTTGGCACCGGAGCGAGCAGCGACAGCGCGATCGGCACCGCGGGTGACATCGTCGGGATCAGCGGATTTGAAGACGTCGATATCGGTCAGACCATTGGGGGCTCTGCCGATGCCGCCGCCTTGCCTTTTGTCGCCATTGATCCCCCGACCATTGTCATGCAGTTCTCCGTTAATGACGGCCCTCTCGCAGGACGCGAAGGCAAGCATGTGACTTCCCGCGCGATCCGTGATCGTCTTTTCAAAGAAGCGAAAATGAACGTCTCGCTCTCCATCGATGACACCGACAAGGCGGGTATTTTCAATGTTAGTGCTCGCGGTGCCATGCAGATTGCAGTGCTCGTAGAGCAGATGCGTCGTGAAGGATTCGAAGTGGTTATTTCCCGTCCGATGGTCATCACCAAGCGCATCAACGGCGACCTGTGTGAGCCTTATGAAACTCTCTATGTGGAAGTACCAGAAGAGTATGTTGGTGGATTGATGAAGTCCATCTCTGAACGTAAAGGTCGTATCGAAGACATGCATACCCATCCTCACGGTACTACACTGGTGGCTACCGTGCCGACCCGTGGTTTGATTGGCTTTGAGTTTGAGTTGATGAACATTTCCAGCGGTCACGGTATTCACAGCCATCTTTTCAAGGAGTATGCTCCTCATGCCGGTCCGATGACCACTCGTGGCACAGGCACACTTGTTAGCACTGAATCCGGTGAAGCAACTTCCTATGCGCTCGACACCATTCAGGTTCGAGGCAAACTCTTCATCGCTCCTGGCGACCAGATTTATGATGGCATGATCATTGGTGAAAACCCCCGCATGGACGACCTTCCGGTCAACCCAACGCGCGCCAAGAATCTCACCAACTTCCGTAGTGCCGGCAATGACAAGAATGCCGCATTACCTCCCCCGATGCGTTTTAGTTTGGAGCGCGCCATCGAATACATCGCTCCTGACGAACTCGTGGAAGCCACTCCTCTGAGCATTCGCTTGCGCAAGCGCACGCTGAACTCGGGTGAGCGTCAGCGTGAGAAGAAGAAGACCGAAGCCGAGTTCGAAGGCGCGGTCTAAGCTCGTGGATTAATTTGTCGAAGACTACTCAGCGGATTTCCGTTGAGTAGTCTTTTTTTGCCTTCG
>VFKY01000124.1 GCA_009885275.1 Verrucomicrobiota bacterium
CGGCTCATTGAGAGCTGGTGGAACCGGAGGCGATACCGGCTCAGCTTTGGGTGCTGGTATCACCGGTGCGGGCGCAGGTGCGGGCGCAGACTCTTGAATCTGCCGTGGCAATGCTGCCATGGGGATTCTGCCGGGAGGAAATGTTGGAGCTCCGGCGGGCGGACTTGCTGCGGGCTTATCTGCCATCAATTCACTACGCTTTTTCAAGAGAGCGTTCACGGAGAAACTGGAAACCTCATAAATCCAACCTTCCATAGCTTTTTCGGCAGCTAGCTTGTCTTCGACAGTCTTCTTCTTAAACGCAAAATCTTCATTCAATTTTGCCTTGTCTTCTTCTTTCTCATCAGGCTCCGGCTTACGCTCCTTGGGAATATCAGCATTGACCGTTACTGAAACATAGTACTTGGCTTCCCCGGCACCTACTGCTTTTTTCTCCAAGACTTTAACTTGATAGATGAAGTCTTCGAAAGTGGTAAGCGTGGCATTTACTGCGCCCTTCATAAAATCAGCATTACCTTTGTCCTTAGGCAACACATCTGTAAATGTGGCATTAGCCAGAACAGTAACAATACTCGAAGCCTTAGCGGTATCAAACGTCTCGCCATCCTTAGTGTCGACCAGGCCAAACTCACCCTGAGCATCTGCACGAGTCAGTGTCCATGAATCCGCGTTATTGGGATTTGTTACCTGCACCGATTTAAGCGCTCGAACGTCGAAAAATACTTTGTCTAACCATTCACTCGCTTCGGGGTTTAGCTCCGAAAGACTTTCGCTGATAATCCATACCGTATTTTCATCCTTAGGAATCCGCACTAATCGTTGTTCGCCCGGTCCTCCCATCATATTGCCACTGGATGAGCCTCCGGTGGAATTAATTGGCGGACCTGCAATCAGCATTCCGATAACTTCCCCCTTGTCGTTCATCAACTCCACTTGCAGACCTGTCTGTTCGGAGGGGGCATCACCCGGCGCAATCAACTTATTTTCGGCCAGCGCACTTTTGCCTATGGATTGTTTGCTTGTGATCTTGAGAGCCGAAAGCGATTCAACAGCACGCTTAATCTTATCAAAAGAAGCGGTATATTCACTTCGCTCCGCGATAGTCCAGCGATCCCCAGAAATGGAGAGATTGGTTTGCTTATCTCCCTCCCGTATTCTTATTTTTCTAATATTGGATACGGCGAGATCAGGCAGCAAATATTCTCGCATCTTCACTCCAGAGAGACGGGTCGAATTCATGCTGTTCGCACGATTCTGTTGATAGAAAAAAGCGAAAACAATAAGTCCCGCGAGCACAATTAGTAGAATGACAGTTTTTTTCATAGCTGTAGTTATAAGCGAATGATCCTTAAAGATTAGTGAGCCGCTTGGAGTGAGCGCCGACGAAGTGCGATCATCAATCCGAAAGCGATGACAAGTAAGGGAACAACCAACAGGTTAAGAGCTGTGATAATGGATTCACGTTGATCCTTCTTTTTATTTTGCTCCTTTTGAAGATTACGGATGTCTGTTTTGATGGCGATTTGCTCATCAATAAGTTGCTTGCGCTGTTCTTGATTGATGTTCAACACCACCATGCCCTTCTCTTGCTTCACCCCGCCGAGGGTGGCTATTTTTTGAACAATATCGGTGAGCTTCTGATTTCGTTGCTCTATGAGCGGACGATATTCGCTTTCCACCTGAGCTTTGAGTTCTTCCATTTTTGTAAAGGGACGCTTGGTAACTGCACGGCTGCGCACCGAGATAAGATCGATCCCACCACTGAGCATTTCTACGATATTAAGTAACAACGGCGCATTAGAATTTCTTGCGATCGCCATGGGCCGACCACTTGGATCACTTTCAAAACAGAACATGTCATAGAACATATCCACATCACTGAAGAGAAACACGACTCCATCTTTGTTTTGTGATTCCTTGAGGAAGGCGGGCTTAGCGTCCGCCTTGACTTCAGGGGCGATAGCGGGTGCTCCCGCGTTTTTCTTTTCTTCGCCACCTTTTCCACCGGGTAACTTTAGGCCTGCTCCCTCTGCAGGTTCTTTTTCCTTGGGAGGACCATCTGGAAATGCTGTTTTAAAATTACCATTGAGACGCAATGCCAAACTTTGTTTTTTTCCTGAAGGCTGGAATGTACTTAGCCCTTGTGATCTTGCTTTCTCTGCCGCAGCACTATCAATCAATTCAGAATTTTCAGAAGATTGTAACAATGTTGTTGCCGTAATACCGTCCCGCTTTTCCATGACAAAGGAACCAGGCGCAAAGAGTTGCACAATATCAAGAGAAGAGCTGAAAGGTTCATCCCTATTGATGCCATTACGATCAAGGGTGAGGAATGTTGGCACAGCACGCCCTTGGGTGTTTGTGCGATAAGTCATATCCGCAACAACCATATTTACATCATAGGTAACGCCCCATGATTTAAAGAGTTGTTTCAAATCTGAGTTCGGCCCGACGTTGTTGGTAGGTGGCGCTCCCATTTGCCCGGGAGTATTGTAAGCCTGACTCACAAGACACTGCGAATCCACCATGGCAATGACCTTGCCCCCTCTTAGTAGAAACTGATCGATAGCAAACTCTGCTTTCTCGGTAATACCGGATGGATGTATCACTAGGAGCATGTTGATATTTGCATCAATGGCACCTGAAGTCATCGGTACTTCAATCACATCGTAATCAAGTTTCAATTGTTGAATAATCATCCAAGGCGGTTGCTGACGCTGCTGCATCATCGGAGGAAAATTAAAGGCGGGGCCGGCAAGCGGTATGGAACTCATGACACCAATAACGCCGCGCTTTGTGGTCGTCACTTTTTTCAATGCTCTCGCAATACTGTATTCGAGAGATGCTTCCTCGCGAGGATCGAGTGCTGAGATAATCTCCTTCTGTTGAAGGCATTGAATGGCAAGACCAAAATAGGCTTTTCCACCCTCAGCATTCATGGCGTGCCCTTGAATATCATCACTGGTCGCGCGGTCCTCCGCTTCTGTATCCGGACGTGGATCAATCTTTTCTAAAGTGATTTTGCCATCACTCGCTTTCTGAAACTCGAGGAGTAGATCTTCCACCGTTGTGGCATAGCTTTGCACCCATTGGGGCATGATACGACTATCACGAGTGGCGTAGAAACGGATGGTGACCGGTTTATCAGGATTCAGTTTAGAAACGATATTGCGGGAACCTTCCGAGAGAGTGAAAATTTTATTTTCTGTAAGGTCAGCTCGGAAGTTAAAAAATCCCAAGGCCCCAACAATGTAATTCACCACCACGAGAATGGCAGCAACAATAAAGAGCGTGAGTGCAGCAGAAGCGGTTTTGTTTTTCATACGAGTCAGAAAAGTTTATGGAGTGATTTTCAGGCGCGCTTGGACTGAATCGCGTAATGGGTGATCATGAGACAGAAAGTAATGACGCTCGCAAAATAGAGTATGTCACGGAAGACGAGTAATCCTTTCGACATGTCATAGAAATGACTAAGAAAACAAAGGTAACTAATGAAGCGAACAGTGTCCTCCATCGAAGCTGGAAGTGATTTAATAATAGCATCCACCACTTGCTGCATTCCCAATAGCGTAAGCACCAAACATATCGCCACCGAAATAATGAAGCAGATCACCTGACTGCGGGTAAAGGCGCTCACGGCTGAAGTTACAGCGAGGCAACTGATCGCATAAAAGTAACTGGCAACATAGGAACTAAGAATCGGACCTGAATCAGGTTCACCAAGATATGAAACGGTCCAGACAATCGGAAACGTCAACGTCAGCGCGATGAGCCAGACCATGGCCGCAGCAAAGAATTTACCAAGAATCGCCTGCCAAGGTGAAATTGGCATCGTCATAAGCAATTCCATGGTGCCCAATCGATGCTCTTCCGACCAAAGTTTCATTCCAACTGCAGGGGCTAGCACCATGTAAATCCAAGGATGCCACATAAAGAAAGGGCGCGTCAGCGAGGCGTCATCAGTGGAGAGGAATCCGCCAAAAAAGAAGCAGAACCCCATAACGGCAAGAAGATAGATCACTAAAATGACGTAGGCGACAGGCGAGTTGAAGTAAGAGAAAAACTCCCTCTTAAAAACGGCGAATATATTTTTCGTTGAGCTCATGATTGAATATGGATAGTAAATAATTAAATGAAACGGGAATGCATAAGAGTGCGCGTTGATTAGTCAGCAGCAACGCAGCCTCTCTGGACATCAAACAACATCCGAGCGTGTGATGCTACGGAAGACTTCATCGAGCCTTCCCTCTTCACGGTGGAGTTCTTCAAGCTTCCAAGATTTAGCTGACACGAGCGCAGCAATCTCTAGCGCCAGTTCTGATGGCTTGATTTTGTGAGTGGATAGGACGCGGCCCGAAAAACTGCTGTCATCGCAGGACTTGGGTTCAATTTTTTCGACCCCGATGATCTTTTCCAATTCTGCGCGAATTCCACTACCGGCAAAACCACGGATCACCACATGAATCGCATCGGCACCAGGGGCTCTTCTTTTAAGATCCGCAGGGGTTCCGTCAGCAACGATTTTACCATGGTCAATAATGATGGCGCGGGAGCATACAGCTTCGACTTCCTCCAAAATATGCGTGGAGAACACAATGGCTTTAGTCTCCCCCATCCTTTTGATAAGATTTCGCACTTCATGCTTTTGATTCGGATCGAGACCATCTGTCGGCTCATCTAGAATCAACACCTCAGGATCATGAATAATACTCTGGGCAAAGCAGGTGCGATGACGATACCCTTTGGAAAGTGTGTCTACACTTTGATTGCGAACAGAATCGAGGAAGCAAGTGTCGAGAGCTCTATCAACCGCTTTCATTTTTGCGGCACCGTAAAGGCCACGAAGTTCTGCCGTAAAACCAAGAAATCCCACCACACTCATATCGGAGTATAGAGGGGCGTTCTCTGGCAAATAACCCAGACAACTTTTGGCCAACTCAGGTTTCTCCAACATATCTACGCCACCAACCAAAACAGAGCCTGCCGTGGGATTAAAGTAACCCGTAACCATCCGCATGGTCGTAGATTTTCCAGCTCCGTTAGGCCCAAGAAAACCAAGCACCTCACCCCTCTTAACATTGAAGGTGACGCCATCTACAGCAACTTTGCTTCCGAACATTTTTCTTAGATCTTTTACCTGAATCATAGGGGGATATTTTTACGTTTCACCGATGCTGTTTTTTGGAAATTAAGGCTTATAAGACAGGGTTGTTACATAAGCGTTCAATAACTTTTAAATGCGAATAGAAGGCGAGGCAACCATTGTTTATATAACAGCCAAACCGAGTCCGGCCCTATGTATTTAACATCCTGAGAAGGAGTTGTGCCGCTAAAGTAGCGCACTGCACCCTGGAAGGCTTGCCTGCAAAAATAAACAAAGCCGCCACTTCGCCATACTCCTCAAAGTACTCGGAAGGATCTGTTCCGTCATTTTCCATGAGCCTACAAAAACGCTCCAGTCCGACTTTGGCATCTGCACGCGTTAGTGAGTTAACATAAGAGACCATGAGCGATGCGCCAGCCTGACTGGCGGCACAACCTGCCCCCTCAAAACACCCACGAACAGGTAAACTTTCATCGATATCCATTTTTAATGAAATCTGAATCTGGTCGCCACATGAGCGGTTCTCGATCATCTCCGCCGTACCGTCTTCACACTTGACTGCAAACCTAGGCTTTCGGAAATGATCCCGAAGTATGGCTTCACAAATTTCAGACGTAAGCAACATTGAGTGACTCTAGTGGATTTAATAACGAAGGCTCACCAGAGCAGAAATAAGGAATCGATCAAGAACCTTGCCACATGGCCTATCAATATTTACTATTAGTTCTCCTTCATGCTAAATACGCAAAATCCAAATCCCAACGAACAAAAGCAGCTATCGATACTGCGTCCTGCAAAAGCGGCGTGGCAATGGATGTTTCCGCCCACTCAAGCTCATCGCGATCGGCAATCAAACACTGCACGTATTGCTGCCGCCAGTGCCATTATTATATTTTCCATCTCGCTGGTTGTCTTTGTTTTCTCAAATGGTCGAGCCTGGCACAAGAGCTACAAGTCATGGCAATCAAACCGAGCCGTGGTAAAATCAGAACAGTTTGAAAAAGAGGAGAAGCTCATGGAGGCGGTCACGGAAGCAAATAAGGCTTA
>VFKY01000137.1 GCA_009885275.1 Verrucomicrobiota bacterium
GCCTTCAGTCGCTTCTTTAAAACCCGCACCGGCAAGTCTCTGCCTCAGTATGTCAATGAGCTCCGCATCGGACGAGCCTGCTCCATGCTCGCAGAAGGTTCAGCCAAGGTGTCTGACATCGCCCTGGATAGTGGTTTCGAAAACCTTGCAAATTTCAATCGCCAATTCCGCAGCATCACCGGCATGATGCCAAGGCAGTATCGGGAGGAATTTCAGCACAGTGCGAATGGGTGATTTTCTACATCAGTGATTTCAAAAATCTGAATGCCGGCCCATTCTGCACTTAGCCTGACTCTTCAAATCACCGTGGTAACGCCAACGCTTTTGCCTTGTCCTCCATTTCTTCGCGGAGACGAGAGCACATCATTTCGCAAAGTTCATTCACCATGGGATCAGCGATATAGCAGATGGTGCTCAAGCCTTCTTTGCGCATCCCGACCATGCCGGCATCACGCAGGATAGCGAGATGCTTAGACACATTAGCCTGACTTGAACCGGATGCTTCAACCATCCATCCAACCGTGTGCTCACCCTGCATGAGGAGATTGAGCAATCGCAATCGCAACGGTTCCGAAAGTGCACGGAAACGAGCCGCAATCATGATGAGCGCGGCGTCCGATAAAACTTTGGATGCCGTGTTGCGTGAGGACTTTGCTGATGCGGAAGGACGGGGTGCCATAATATCAAATTTTCTACTTGTAATATATCGCCATATACCGATATAGATTACAATCATTTTATTTAACATCAAATTTTTCACCTTGCAATCATGAGTGCCATCACCTCCAACAACTGTCTTTCGCCCGCTGACCTTCATCACCTCATGGAGGCGGACGAGTGTCAGCTTATTGATGTCCGCGAGCCGGTCGAGTTTGCCGAGGAGCGTATCCCTTCTGCCACGCTCATTCCTCTGGCTGAACTCGAGCAACGAGCGGGACAAATCGACAAATCGCGTCCGGTCGTCGTCATGTGCCGTTCCGGAAAACGTGGCGGTCAAGCCATGGCAAAGCTTCAAGCCTTGGGCTACACGGATGTTAGAAATCTTGAGGGCGGAATCCTCGCATGGAAGGCTGCGGGCCAATCCGTGGAATGCCCTCCACGCAAGGTGTTGCCTCTAATGCGTCAGGTGCAACTTGTCATCGGCTTGTGCGTTGTTACTGGCTCCGTGCTCGCCCTTACGGTAAATCCACTTTTTGCGCTCATCCCCGCTTTTTTCGGCACCGGCCTTGCCATGGCGGGCGCGAGCGGTTGGTGTGGTCTGGCACTGCTGCTGGCAAAGATGCCTTGGAATAATGCCGCCGTAAAATGTGAGCCTCAATCCTGCTGTCGCTAAACACCGAAGGACTCCTGCGACCCCCTGCTGCAAAGTCACGAAGAACCTTAACGGTCTTTAACGGTCAGGCTCTTACGAGACCACTCGGACCTATAACGTCTTCAAAGTACGCTCACCTTCTTCGATGAGTTTCCAGAAGCTCTTTGACTGGCCGAGAACCTCGTCCTCAGTCACCGTGCCACCAAGATTACTACGGAAAAGGAAGTCTTTGAGGGAATTCCCATGAAGCACGCGATGCACTTGCACATGAGAACCTTCCACCGCGAAATAAATGCGATAATCTCCAGCTCGACAGCGGTAGAGTTTTGCTTTGCCGCGCTCCAGCACCCCAAAACGCTGCTCGAGACGTTGGAGTTCAACGTCTTCCGGCTGAATATTCAGAGCCTCAAGTAACGTGAACTGCACCGGTGTCGGCAATTTTGACAACTCTGAGGCACTGATTTCATTGAAGACTATTTGCAGCATGCCTGCACGGTAGCGACGATGTGCCCAGTGAAAAGCGTAAAGTTTCTCGTGTCTTTGACAAAGCCCCATGACGAGGCATTTTGTTCCTCCCCTTCACGCAACCAGCCCTGCACCGCCCCCTCTTGAAACGCGTCCTTTTTGTTTGCACTGGCAACACCTGCCGCAGCCCCATGGCGGAGATGCTGTTTCGCGACATGGTGAAGGGACGGAGCGACTACGAAGTGCTCTCCGCCGGCGTCGGCGCTTATCCGGGTGACACCCCCAGCAAGCACACGGTACAGCTCATGCAGGAGCGCGGACTGGACATGCACGGCTTCCGGAGCCGGCAGCTCTCCAAAAAGCTGGTCAATCAGGTCACCCATATTTTCGGGCTCTCGATGAGCCA
>VFKY01000251.1 GCA_009885275.1 Verrucomicrobiota bacterium
GAACTTGCCTTCTCTCCTGGTGAGGAATTCAATACTCTTCGTATCGAGACAAGCAAAAAGCGACTCGAGAACATGGGTTACTTCAGCCAAGTGGATTTCCGTAATAATGCAACAGGCAGCCCTGGTTATAAAGACATTGATATTACAGTAGCAGAGAAATCAACTGGATCTGTCAACGTTGGTGCAGGATTCAGCTCTATCGACAGTCTGGTCGGGTTCTTCACCCTCACTCAAACCAACTTCGATGCCACCAACTGGCCAAACTTCACAGGGGCAGGTCAACGCTTCACTCTTGACGTACGTTATGGTGACGAACGCCGTGATGCCAGCCTCAGCATTGTTGAACCTTGGTTCCTTGGTAAAAGACTCTCTCTTGGCGGCGACCTATTTTATCGTGATCTCTATTATTTGAGTGATGACTATGTTCAAAGGAATTACGGAGCTGCCATTAACTTGCGCAAACCACTGGGTGAACATGCTTATGCTGAAATGGTTTACACCGCTCAAAACATCAAGATTTATGACGTAGAAGACAATGCTTCCGAGGAAATCAGATCCGAAGAGGGAACTTACAAGCAAAGCATGCTTGGCTTCACCGTTGCTCATGACACTCGTGACTCAGTTTATATCACTCGAAAAGGTCATAAGATTCAGGCAGGGCTGATCTACTCTGGAGAATTTCTTGGCGGTGATGTTGACGACTTCGGAATGAGTCTTGAGGGCTCTCAATACTTTACTCTCCCAAAAGATGTAATCTTTAGTATTGATGGCGCTATCCGGACAGTTTCTGACACCGGTGACGGTGGCGATGTGCCAATTTTTGATAGGCTCTTTCTCGGTGGTGCCAACAACCTCCGCGGTTTCGACTATCGCGATGTGGGCCCTAAAGATATCAATGGCGAGCCTATTGGTGGCCTAACTTCAGCCTACGCTTCATTGGAACTCAGCTTCCCCATTGTTGAAAAAGTACGAGGCGCTGTATTTTATGACGTCGGCATGGTCAGCGGTGACAGTTATGACTGGGGTGGCCAAGTTAACTCCGATTTCGGGTTCGGCCTTCGCCTCTTCTTCCTTCCGACAGGACCCATCCGTCTGGATTTCGGTATCCCAATGCAGGCTGACGAATTCAATGATTCAGGCGGCAAATTCAACTTCAACTTAGGATATAAATTCTAAACACTTAAAACTTCAGAACAGTCCTGAAACCCACTCTACCTCCATAGATTCCACTTTTTACAGTAATATGAAATTTTATACATTGGTCACATCCCTGCTTGCCTTTGCTGTCTCAGCCCATGCTGCTGATCTCAAAATTGGCGTCGTAGATTTGAGTAAAATATTTGCGGATTATCACAAGACGAAAACCGCCAACACGATGCTTCAAGAGAATCAGGCCAAAGCTAAGGAGGAAATGGCCGAGCGATTTTCCACCATGAAGAAGCTCAATGATGAGCTTGAAAAAATTCGCAAAGAAGCATCTGATCCTGTTTTAAATGAAGAAATTCGAGGTAAGAAACGCGCGCAATTTGAAAGCAAAGCCCAAGAAATGCGGTCTCTTGATCAGCAAATTACTGAATTCAAGCAACGTCGCGAAGCGCAACTCCAACAAGAAGGTATGCAACAGCGTAAGGGACTCTATGAAGACATCGTAAAAGTAGTGACTGAAAAATCGAAGACCGATGCTTATGATCTTGTCTTCGATAAGAGTGGGTTAAGCGCTTTTGGTCTTCCTCTCCTCCTTCATGCCAAGGAAGGCGTCACTCAGGATTTTACCGCAGCCGTAATTACAGAGCTAAACAAAGATGCGCCTGCGGCTTCTGAAGCACCAGCCGAACCAGCAAAGCCAAAGGCCGAAGAAAAGCCAAAGGCCGAAGAAAAGCCAGCCGCAAAAAAATCGACGAAGTAAATCAAGTCTCTTATTAATTCAAAACCCTACTTTGAAACATGTTTTCAAAGTAGGGTTTATTTTTTATCACTTCATTTCTATGAACACAAACTTAAAGGAACTGTGCGATCTTATCGAAGGCACCATCACAGTAGGAGAGCTCAATCTTCCCATTACTGGCTTTAGCTCTATAAAAGAAGCGGAATCCGGTGAAATTACTTTCCTTGGAAATGCTCGTTATGCTTCATCTCTTAAAAAATCTAAAGCGAGCGCTGTCATTGTAGATGAACAGTTCACCGATATTCCTGAGGGCATAGCCGTTATCCGTGTCAACAACCCCACTCTTAAATTTTCACTCATCATCGATAAATTTGGGCCTCAAAAACAACCGTTCATCCCTGGCATTCATCCCACGGCTGTGATGGGTGCAAACACAACATATAATCCCAAAAAAGTCTATATCGGCCCCTGTGCAATTATTGAAGATGGCGTAGAGATTGGTGACGGCACCTCTATCAATGGCGGGGTATTTATTGGACGTAATGCAAAGATCGGAAACGATTGCTTAATTCATGCAAACGCTGTTATCAAAGACCGTTGCGTGTTGGGTAATCGCGTCATTATTCATAGCTGCACAGTGATTGGATCAGATGGATTTGGATATGAATTTGCAGTCGGCAAACATCTTAAAATTGATCAGGTCGGAATTGTGCAAATAGATGATGATGTCGAGGTTGGATCATGCACAACGATTGATCGAGCACGCTTTGGACGCACTTGGATCGGTGAAGGGACAAAAATTGACAACCTTGTACAAATTGCTCACAACGTTATTACTGGAAAGCATTGCATTCTTGTTTCCCAAGTCGGAATTTCTGGAAGTACGCGCCTGGGAAATTACGTTACCCTCGCCGGCCAAACGGGTGTGGCAGGTCATTTGAACATTACAGATCAGGTGACGATGCTTGGCAGATCAGGCGTCACCAAAGATATTGATGAACCTGGGGCCTACATGGGCTACCCCACCAAACCCTTGATGGAAGGTCGCCGTTACCTTGCTTATCCCTCTAAGGTTCCGAGTATTATTGAGCGCTTAAAAGTGATGGAAGAAAAAGTCAAACAACTCGAATCAAAACTAACGGAAATTTAAGTCTGCTGCTCCTAGAATTTTGCTGCCGCCTCTGGCAAATTACGGGTCATTTCATTCAAGCGATAGCCAAACCCATTCCCCTTGATGGTGGATAAATCCACAATCCCGTTGCGCCTTCTATAGATGCCGGGATGAACCATCGCCTCTGGAATTGAAGCTTCAGGATAAAACTGCATGGCATTACATTCAACTCCTTGAATTGTTCCAGCGTATCCAGCAAGTCGCACATGCGGAATCATTGCCAACATAGGATTGGTCAGATCTTGCACCATGAGAGGCATCCCATGCGCTTTTGCCCAACACAGACTAAGTAACGCGCCGGTCTGTGTCTTGCAGGTCTTCAAAGCAACACCAGACCACCCAAGACTTCTTCCAAGCTTTACGAACTCCCAATCATGAGCACTTTCATCGAGAAATAATGGTTTGCGCCCGGAAACACTCCGTACATCAAGCATGTCATGCTCCAATTCATAAGCGAAGGGTTGCTCAACATACAGAGTACGGGCATATAGATCAGGCTCATTTTGAAGAAGGCGATCCAGTATCTCGTTCACATAAGTAGTCTCCCGCACCGTGCAGTTGAAATCAGCGCTCAACCATTTTAATCCATTGGGTAAACTCATTTTCCCGATCTGAACGAGGCGATCATAATCCCATTCCGAATCAGTGCCCCGCAGCTTTACCTTAAGGCAGGTCAGACCATCCCTTTTGATCCATTCATCTAGCTGTACCGGATATCCATCATTTGGCTCCTTTCCCGTCAGGTCCGAAGCGGTGAGCGCGTCCACTCCACCGACTAGATGCCATACTGGCATGGTGAGTGGTGCGGGATTTACCAAGAAATCCTGTACATAACGACACTTGAAACTCACGCCACTTCCTTCAGCAGGTTCTAAAAATGACGCGAGGTCACGCGTCATAAATTTATCGTTATAACAGTCGTAAATATCACGCCCATGCAGATTTCCAAAAGCGTCATGCACTGCTATATCAAAAGCACTGAGGCAAACTAAAGCCGCAAGATACGGCATCGGTTCTGTTCCAGCTTCAGCGTTGGCTATTGCCAACTCATTCATTAAAATCTGTTTTTGAAAATCATAGCCAATTTCCATGGGATGACCACAGCCATCAAATTCTGTGATTTTCTGGGCAAGCCTGATAGCGAAGGATTCCATGCGTTGCGCTCGCTCTGCTACGGCTAGCTTACTCGGCCATGTCCAAGATACGCTCAATGGAGTTTCTCCCCAGCCTTCCCCTTCCTTGCCATGGCGATCCCTGACTTGAACTCTCGTGCGCAAGCAAACGACGCTAGTCGTAATTTCCGGTCCAAATTTTAGGGGTACCCGCAATGTTACTGGAATAAAATATACGGACG
Organism: Verrucomicrobiota bacterium; assembly: GCA_009885275.1. Classification (GTDB taxonomy): domain Bacteria; phylum Verrucomicrobiota; class Verrucomicrobiia; order Verrucomicrobiales; family Verrucomicrobiaceae; genus Verrucomicrobium. Next base: position 4,411 of record VFKY01000251.1, read on the forward strand.
ACGCTACAACACGAATATCAGTGGGAAGGGACATGGATTATGTGATTGAAGCGTGTAGCTGACACAGCACAAATCAAATTGCTTAGAAAGCGGCATTAAATTCTCAGTGGCCATCCGTTGATTTAGATAATCCAAGCTTTTTTTGGCTAGACTATCAATCGTGTTTTTTCGTAAGTTTATGCCATCACTTCATGTTATCGACGTCATTGAATAGCATTTACTCTACTAATACTCCAACTCCCTAATAGACAATAAGGCTGTGAATAGGTTAAAAAAAATGAATTATTGCGAAGGCATATTATCATACCTTTCGCATTAAATATTATCATGTCTTCCGGTGAAAATATAATTTGGCTTAATGGCAGTCTTATAACTGCCAGTGAAGCCTACATATCTCCTCTGGACCGGGGGGTTATTTTAGGTGAGGGCGTTTTTGAAACCATGCGCGCTTATGGAGGAAAACCATTTGCAGTCGATCGTCATTGGAAGCGGTTACTTCGCTCTTGTGAGATCTTGGGGCTGCCCACCCCTCCACGTGATGATTTTACTAATGCCCTTTCTCAAATTCTATCCGCAAATACACTGCTGGAAGCGCGGATAAGATTCACCGTGACAAAAGGAACTGATCTAACGGGCGACTCGCTAACTATGTTTTGTATTGCAAGTCCAGCTCCCGTCTTTGGAGCAACAGAAAGAGTAGTCACCGTTCCTTGGCTCCGCAATGAGCACAGCGCCTTGTCTGGGGCTAAGAGCATATCATATGGCGAGAACGTCATAGCGCAGGCCTATGCCAATAAAAACAAAGCCGGCGAAGCTCTATTTTTTAATACCAAAGGCGAACTCTGCGAGGGCGCAACCACCAATATATTCATCGTCAAGGATGAACAAGTCTTCACTCCACCGATCTCATCTGGCTGCCTAGCAGGCGTTACTCGAGAGCTGGTTATTGAACTATGCCATTCCAACGCCATCGGCATTTCAGAAATCACACTTACGTCTCAGCCTCTGACTGATGCAGATGAAGCATTTCTCACCTCATCCACTCGAGAGGTACAACCTATTTCCCATCTCAATGGGATTCCCTTTCCAAAATCAGATGGTGGCATAAGCCATCGCATAGCGGGACTATATAGAAATATTTTGCGTCACGACTGCGCCTTGTAGTCGTGTGTGATAAATTTTTATTTTTTTCACTTGCCGATTAACGGAAACTAAGAATAAATACTAGAACGAAATAATCCTATGGCAAAAAAAGACATCAACAACCGCAACATCACCCGTATCGAAACCAAACCCCCTGAAGGCCGCCGCCCTGTGCGTGGTTATGAGGTTCGCATTTATCGCCGCGAAGAGCGCTTCAATCAGTTTTTCTCTGATACTGCCCATGGTGGTAAGAAAAACGCATTGGAAGAAGCTCGCGCCGTCCGTGATAAAATGGAGAAAAAACTCAAACCCTACACAAGACGTGAACTCGCTGAGAAAATCTCCGAGCGCAACACCTCCGGACATCGTGGCGTGCGCCTCCGCACCACTATCGTAGCTAAAGATAAAAAGAAATATACCTACAAACACGTAGAGGCGTCATGGAGCCCTGAGCCAGGTAAAGTAGTGAAGCAGTCCTTCTCCGTGGAAAAGCTTGGCCTCAAAAAGGCTTGGGAACTTGCCATCGAAAGCCGTAAGAAGGCTGTAGCAAAGATCAAAGGCTAACATCAGCATACAACGATTGAAGCTTCGACGTTACTAATTCAACCGAGCCGCAGCTTCCAGAGGTATTAACAATACCTTTGTGCGGCTCATTTCCCCCTTTAGAAGTACAACTTCTTGTTTTGAACATTCCAGATGCTCTGCGATAAAACGGATCAGCTCCTTATTTGCCTTACCATCCACTGCAGGGGCCGCTAGCTTTACCAACCATACGGGGCGCAGTTGTTCATCAGAACCCCACCCAAGGCATTCTGACTTACGGGCATTCGGAGTAATTTTACAAAAAAGAGTGGTTTGCTCTGTCTCCATCTCTCGAGGATTAGATATTATCTTGCTTAAATTGCGCTAAAAAAAGGTGCTTTAGTGACGTTATGTTACACCTGTTATCAAACAAAACGAACCTATTACTAACCCTTCCGCATAACATCCTCTAAAGCAGCCTATAAATCCCATGAAACAAACCATACTCGCGCTACTATCTTTGATCGTACTTGGCATTAGCGCTCAGGCCGAAGACAACTGGACCTCCATGTTCAATGGCAAAGACCTTTCTGGGTGGAAATCTAACGATGAAGTCCCCGGTGTATACACCGTAGAAGAGGGGAAACTCAAAGTCAGCGGAGGCCGTGCTCATATTTTTTACGTCGGTGCTGACAATAATGCAAAGTTCAAAAACTTTGAGTTCAAAGCCAAAGTAATGACTACCGCTGGCTCAAATAGCGGCATCTATATTCACACTGAATTTCAAGAAAAAGGCTGGCCTGAAAAAGGATACGAGTGTCAGGTCAATTCCACGCATACAGACATTAAAAAAACTGGGGGACTCTATGCCGTAAAGGATGTGCTCAATGATGCGCCAAATAAGGACGGCGAATGGTGTGATTACTCCATTAAAGTCGAAGGCAAGCATATCACGATTAAGATCAACGGTATAGTGACCGCCGATTGGACTGAGCCTGAAGATTGGGATCCCATCAAAACGCTAAAAAACATGCCTGGACGCAAACTCAGTGAAGGCACTATTGCGCTGCAGGGGCACGATCCCAAGAGCACAACCTATTACAAAGACCTTTTCATCAAGGCTCTTCCTTAATTTCAATCTTAATCAACACAAAGAGGGCTTGGAGAATTTCTTCACGCCCTCTTTTGTTTTATGAATCACTCAGTTTATAAGTTCGTACAGATAGCATTTTGCAATCTTCAAGCATCTGCTATGTAGTTTTCAGCTCTAAAGACCGAGATGTCAGATCCAAATGCCAGCATTATTGAAGTCCGCACTTACTTTGTACGCGGGAGAAATGCTCTCGTAGCCAGGGCCGACTTTGAACCACTCTATATAGATTATTACCTCCATCATGCCGATCATGGCATCCAATATTCCATGGAGCATGATGCTATGCTCAAAGAGACGCTATCAGCTTTCACACTTCATCTTGCTTCAAGACCTCAAGATGAAACCTGTGGTTGGACATTAAATTTCCATGCTCCACTCGTAAATCTTTTTGTTACCGGAAGCTCTCGACCAGGTCATGTGGCAGGGCGCATATTCACAGATGATGTGCGCGACTTTGGTAAAAACATTTTTATTTCTCAAGTCACCAGAAATGGCGAAGCTCCACGACAAAGCATGGTGGAATTCTCCGGTAAAGATATCTTCCACACCGTGGAAACATACTATCAGCAGAGTGAGCAACGGCTGGCGCGGCTTTTCCATCAGGAGGATGAGGATGTCGTAATGATATCAGCCCAGCCCGATTGCGATGAAGCTTGGCTTAGCTCTTTGACAGCTGAAGATGTCCGTCTTCTAGATCAAAAAGAAACCCTAAGTCTTCTTGAGTGCCGCTCATATATCTGGGACTGCGGATGTTCGGTAGATCGACTTTATCCTGTACTCGCCAAACTCAGCGCCAATGATGTAAATGATGTATTTGGCGACGAAGAAATCATCACCCTCACCTGTCCACGGTGCGGAGCCCGTCATCGGGCCGCCAAAGAGCATTTTGAAGCATGGCGAGCCAATAGTTAGTGATGGTGCACCCAGCAAGAATCGAACTTGCATCGGCGGTTCCGGAAACCGCTGTTCTATCCGTTGAACTATGGGTGCAAGCTTTTGATTGTAAGTGAAATACAGAGCGTTACTTCATCCGCATGCTTTTGCTGCTGCCGCTTAACTGCCACTTAAGGTAGTCTAGATGCTTGCAAGAGCACACTGAGTCATCACCTGTAAATGAAGTCTCCCGTTCTGGCAAGTTTCGTTTTACTCGTAAGTAACGGCATTCATTGACCGCAATTGTGGAGGTCATCAAGGGTGAGACTGCCTTGCTTCCCTGTCTCGCCAGTAGAATGGCTTACAAATTGGCTCCTGAGGTAGGGATCGAACCTACGACATGGTGATTAACAGTCACCCGCTCTACCACTGAGCTACTCAGGAAAAATGCGAGTCTTTAAGTAACCAGAGATTGCCTGATGACAACTGTTTTTTTGCTTTGATAAAAGCTAAACACCTCAAAAACCCGGGCGATATGATCTCGCTCTTCCGGTAAAGGGATCTATTTGGACACAATAGAAATTGTCAGTGGGCTGACCGGCAACTGGGGCTATAGCGCTTTCTTCAACCACAGTTAAAAAGCTCCTCGCCAATGTTTGGAACTGAAGGCCCGCCATTCCACCCGCCGAGGCTACTATCTTACAGGTCCCATCAGGAAGAAAACGTATGGCGCTATATTGGGCACCCGTAACCCCTGAATTATCGGTGGTGTCAGCATAAAAAGCTGATGTCACGCAGGGCGAAAGAAGAGGGTCCGATGAAATAATAAGGTTGTCGGGCAGCTTTATCGA
>VFKY01000059.1 GCA_009885275.1 Verrucomicrobiota bacterium
TCACGGAGTGCAAACCGAGTTCGCGACACTTGCGATCCTTGCTGCGGACATAGGCGCGGGAAGCCGGGTCATCTCCGATGAGCACGACAGCAAGCCCAGGCTTGTGTCCGCGAGCGGCCAGCTCTGCGATGTCGCGCTGACATTCGGTAAGTACTTTTTCAGCGACCAGTTTTCCTTCGATAAGTTGCATGAGGGAGGAAGGCTAAAGCTTCAAGGTTTCAGGTTCAAGGACTGAGTCTTTATTTCTTAATCCCGCAGATCATCCTCCCGCCTCCTCCTCCTCAACTTCTGTCCATTTTATCTGATTAAGCTCAATAACCTCCGGCGCCGATCTGACCAGCCACCACGTCAAGCGCGCCTGAAGCTTCGCGACGGCGATATTCATCCATCATGATGGCGGTTGCTGTCGCACCGCAACGACTGGCGCCGAGATCGCGGACTTTAATAAGACCATCAAGATCACGGACACCACCGGCAGCTTTCACTTGGACCTTCTCAGAGACATTCGCACGCATCAGGGCTAGATCGTATTCCGTTGCCCCTTTATAATTGTAGCTGCCGTCGGCTTGTTTCACAAAACCATAGCCGGTACTCGTTTTTACCCAGTCAGCACCTGCGCGTTCACAGATCTGACAAAGTCTGATTTTAAAATCATCACCGCTGAGTCCAGCGCCACCTTGCGGAATAAAATCGTTTTCGAAGATCACTTTTACTTTGGCCCCATGTTTATGGGCTTCATCACAGACGGCTTTGATATCAGTTTCCACATAATCCCAGTCACCACTCAAAGCCTTGCCTAGATTGACCACCATATCGATCTCCACTGCACCATCTCGGCACGCCAACTCTGTCTCATAGCGCTTCGATTCTGTAGCACTGTTGCCATGAGGAAACCCAATCACACACCCGACAAAGACACCAGAGCCACGAAGTAACTCTGCGGCTTGTTTCACTGCATACGGTTTGATGCAGACAGATGCGGCTTGGTATTTGGCAGCAAGTTTACAGCCTTCTTCGAGGTCTTTGTCCGTCATCGTTGGGTGCAGCAATGAGTGGTCAATCATCTTGGCGAGGTCTAGATAGGTATATTTCATCTTTTGGTTAGGTTTAAGTTTTGAACTGAATTTTTAAGGGAGAGTAATTCCCCGTTGCATGGCCAGAGCGATGCCGCCCAGCAAGCCGGCACGATCACGAAGCTGCGACTGCTCAACGCGCACATCGATCGTTGGAAACATACCTACGCGCTGATGCATAGTGTTCCGAACAGGCTTCAACAAAACATCACCAAGCTCGGCTACTCCACCCCCTAAAACGATAAGCTCAGGATGCAGTGCCGTAACGATGTTCGCCGCCGCTATGCCGATCCAAGTGCCCATGCGCTCAATGGCAGCGAGAACTAGTGGCTCACCTTTCCTCACGGCTTCAGCCATGGTTTTTGGCGTAATTTTACTGATGTCACCACTGCATAATGCATGAAGCACAGGAGCATTACCACTGAGCATGAGTCGCACACCTTCTGCCGCTAGCGCAGGTCCGCTGGCTAATGTTTCCAAGCATCCACGACTGCCGCAACTACACAGTAATCCATCGGGGATCATAGTCTGATGTCCGAGTTCACCAGCCGCACCGAGTGGTCCAAGTCGTAACTTCCCATCAATCACTATTCCGCCACCAACACCTGTACCGAGAGTAAAAAAAATCATACTCTGCACCGTTCGTCCATGCCCAAAGACCAATTCACCAAGGGTTGCAGCACGCGCATCATTGAGCATGTGCACAGGACATTTCAGCAATGATTCCATGGTCTCACGCACTGGCACATCGCGCCACTGAGTTGGCATGTTAGGAAAAAACAATGTCCTGCCAGTTTTCAAATCGAGTAATCCGGGAACGCCAATGCCAAGAGCCTCTGGCCGCTGTCCACACTCCTGCTCCAGACGACTCACTAATGATGCCATACGCTCCATCACCGCAGTGGGGCCTTGGTAAGATAATGTTGGCTCTTTACCCTCAGCAATGACGCATCCATCAGTGTCCGCAATGGCTGCATGCATATTGGTTCCACCGAGATCAAGGCTGGCAAAATAGGTCTTCATATAAAAAATGATTGGAGCACATCACGAGCTGACTTCAGCGCGAGCTGGCGACCCTCAAGAGTTTTACCAAAGGTGTCGTCTTCGACCTCAATGCAAACTGGACCATTATAGCCGACCTCCATGAGCGCTCCCATAAATTGCACCCAGTCGATTTCACCATGTCCGGGAATGCGCGGTTGATGCCATTTTAACGGCTCAGCAAAGACGCCCACTTCATTCAATCTGGCACGATCGATCTTCACGTCCTTCGCATGAACATGAAAAAGCTTTTCGTGGAATTCACGAAGTGGTGAAACCGGATCCATGAACTGCAACGCGAAGTGTGAGGGATCATAATTAAGTCCGAAGCTTATCGATGAGATATCACTGAACATGCGTCTCCAGATTGAAGGTGAGGTCGCCAAATTTTTACCGCCCGGCCATTCATCATTCGTGAAAAACATGGGGCAATTCTCAATACCAATGCGCACTCCATGATCTTCTGCATATGCGATTAGTGGACGCCATACTTGAAGGAAGCGCGGCCAGTTATCATCGACACTCTTCGTCCAATCACGACCGACAAAGGTATTTACGTTGGCAAGTCCAAGCTTCGGAGCTGCCGCAATCACGGTTTTAAAATGAGCGATACATGGTTCTGAAACGGATGCGTCAGGATCGAGTACATTTGGATAATAACCCAGCGCACTGATGCTCACGCCATGTTTCTCAGTCAATGCCAACACATCGTCTGCCTGAGCTTGCGTGAAATTAGTGACGTCGACATGGGTGACACCTGCAAATTTTCGCTCAGCCTTACCCACGGGCCATGACATAAGTTCGACAGTACTGAATCGTTCCTTCGCGGCAAAGGCGAGCACTTCAGAGAGGGAGAGTTCAGCGAGAATGGCAGATACAAATCCTAGTTTCATCATACAAGTTGCTTAAAGATTGATCCACCGCTTCTCGCGATGGCTTTGAAGAATAGCCTCACAGAGACATACTTCCTCGTGACCGTCTTGCACCGTGGCATAGAGTGGATTTTCACTCATCTTACCTGCAGCAATGTCAGCATAGATTGCGCGATAGAGCATTTTAAAGGAATCAGGAAAACCTTCGACATGACCTCCAGGGTAATCAGTGTACCCCGTCGCATCCCCAAACTCGGCACAGGCACGGAATGCCGTGGCATTCGCAGAATCGCGGCGCCCCAACTCCAATACATCGGGGTTCTCAGAGCACCACCATACGCTTTGCTTTGAACCATAGATTTCGATACGAATGCAGTTTTTTCGTCCTGCCGCGACCTGTGACACGGCCATACTACCGCGAACACCGTTGCGATAGTGCATAAGGATATTAGCAAAATCTTCGGTATCCACCGTGTAATCAACCGTCTTCGATTTGCTATTGTCGGAAAAAGTTTGGACTTCGCCGACTGGTCGTTTGCGCTTCATGTGGTGCGTCGCAAAATCGGCTAACAGCTCCTTGATCGGCTCATTCAGGATAAAGGACATCGTATCAAGCCAATGCGTTCCAATATCACCCACCGCCCGCAATTCACCTCCTTCTTCCGCCACCAAGCGCCAGTTGTAATCTGTATCCTTGAGCAGCCAATCCTGCATATAGCTACCATTCACATGAA
>VFKY01000397.1 GCA_009885275.1 Verrucomicrobiota bacterium
CCGCAACTCCTCGAACTGCTCGCTCAGGTGGACGCGGCGGACGATCCGCGGGGCATGCAGCAGCGGTATCTTTCCTTTGCGCTATTCGAAGGGGAGACCGGTGGGATGCTCAGCCAGTCGCTTGAGGGCGTGGATCGCGAGGCACTCTACAAGGCCGTGCGAGCTGGTCTCAAGAATCAGGACGGTGGAGCCCGAGGCAGCATGATCTCGGTCTATAAAAATCTCTCCACCGAAGAGATCAAACCGCTTTTGTCCGCCATCTACCAAGCCGTGGTTGAACCCGCACCGAGTGGAGAGATGTTCGCCGACTCGATTCGCGTGGAGGGGCTCCGCCTCTTGGCCAAGCATCGGATTGAGGAAGGCATCAACGCCTGCGTGAAATACACGCGCGATCAGAATCCATGGGACAGCCAGGAGCGCACACCTGAATTGATGAAAGTTCTCTTTACCTATGGCACCCATGCGAAGTCGGTCATACCGGAGTTGACGAAGATCGCTGACTACTTTGAAAAAGACGAACCCGACTTCCCCCCAGATCTGATGATCATGAAATCCAAGTGCGTCCGAGAGGCGATCCGAACCATCAAGGCTTCGACGGACTCTCCGAAACTCATTCGCCTCAAATAACATGAAGCCACTCATCCTATCACTCACTCTCACTATGACCATCGCCGCTGCTGCTCCACCAACTGAAAAGAAATCTGTCACCGATGTGTATCACGGCGTGAAGGTCGTGGACGATTATCGCTGGCTTGAAGAGTCCGGCTCGCCTGCGGTAAAGGCGTGGACCGAGGCGCAGAACCAATACTCGCGCGCGTGGCTCAGTGCGCGTGAGGATCGCGTTGATATTGAGACGAAACTCACAGCTCTTTATGTCAAAGATACGCCATCACATAGCGGCATTGTTTCCCGGCCAGGGCGACTGTTTGCGCTGAAATTCCAACCACCGAAGCAACAACGTCTGCTCGTCACACTCGCTTCAGCGGATGATTTGGCGTCGGAAAAGGTTGTGCTCGATCCGAATGAGATCGAACCGAAGGGCCAGGTCGCGATGGATTGGTTTGTGCCATCGCCGGATGGAAAACTGATCGCTGTTTGCCTCTCCGAGAACGGAAGTGAGGAGGGGACGCTGCATTTTTATCGAACTGATGACGGCGAGCATCTGCCTGATCGAATCACTCGTGTGCAATACCCGACCGGCGGCGGCAGTGCTGCATGGACGGCTGATAGCAGTGCTGTATTTTACACTCGTTATCCTCATCGAGGCGAGAAGCCCGAAGCTGACTTGAACTTCTTCCAGCAGATTTACTTCCACAAACTCGGCACGCCCGCGAGTAGCGATACTTACTCAATAGGTCGCGATTTCCCACGCATCGCCGAGATTCATCTCGAGATCTCGCACGATAGACAATGGCTGCTCGCAAGCGTCGCCAATGGCGATGGTGGCGAGTTTGCCCACTACC
>VFKY01000348.1 GCA_009885275.1 Verrucomicrobiota bacterium
AAACTCATTAAGGTCTTCTTTATTTTTACTATCCTGATTAAGACCGCTTAGCTTCTCGATAGCCTTTTGAAAATCAAGATTCAATCCTGACATCTGCTTCTGAGCGGAAGCATAGGCTTCGGTAAATTTTGCGCTGGCATCCTGAAATCCGCGACGCTCACCCTCGGTGCGATAAAACTCACGTTCCTGCTCACGAAACTCTCTACTGAATACCCGTTTCCAGAATGAGTTACTCATGTCTGGCGTTTTTATATTGGCAGAAGATTGTTTGGAGAGATACGTTTCCAGCTCCTTGAAATCCTGAAAGGGTTTTTCATACTGCTTCTGAAGATACGACAATCCTGTGGCCATGATGGCGAGGTCTTGGGACTCTGCTTTGGAAAGCTCCTGACCTGCTTTTACTTTTTGCTCCAGTGCCGTGATCGAATTCAGCGCCTTCTTATTGCCTTCAATGATATCACCAAACTGCGAGAAAGCAGCATTCATGCGCTGACGCTCCTCCTTGCGGGAGCTGTCCATTTTCTTTTCCCAGTCAACATTGAGAGCTTCCATCTCTTTCTGATGCCCCTGACTTTGAGCGGCAAGCTCTTTTTGATGCTCTGACACCTTGACGTCGAGTTCCGATTTCGCTTTTTGTTGCAGTTCCTCTTTAATTTTCAGGGCGGAATCCTCAGCCGTCCATTGCTTCTGCTTGGCGGTATAAACCCAAGCGCCCATGCCAGCGAGGGAGAGAACGAGTAACATGATGAGTGCGCGAACTTGATTCATGGTAAAACTTCCGGCGCAGGTAGCCATGACGCAAGTTTTATGTTGCATCAGTGATTGTTTTTTGCTTTGCAAATCCTGCCAAAAATTTAGGATACGACTCGTCATGAAACACCAATTGCAAACATCCCGTCGTCATTTCATTAAAGCCAGCGTCGCGGCACTGGGCTTCCCCACCATCGTTCCCTCATCGGTCTTTGGTCAAAATGCACCCTCCAACCGAATTACTCTCGGCGTCGTTGGCTGGGGCATGCAAGGCCCCGGAAATACCAATGCTTTCCTCGCCGAACCCGACTGTCAGGTCGTCGCTGCCTGCGATCTCGATAAAAAGCACCTCGCAGCCGCACTCACCAAGATCAATGGCCACTACAATAACACCGACTGCAAAGCGTATAGTGACTACCGCGAAATGATGGCACGCAAGGACATTGACGCGGTCATGCTCGCGGTGCCTGATAACTGGCATGGTCTTATTTCTATCGAAGCCCTGAAAAATGGCAAAGATGTTTACGGTGAAAAACCCCTCGCCCGAACCATCGCCGAACAACAAGCCATTGTCAGAGCCGTACAAAAGTATCAACGCATCTGGCAGACTGGAAGCTGGCAGCGCTCTCAGGATCGTTTCCGCATCGCCGCTGAAATCGTGCGTAACGGTCTTATCGGAACCATCAAGGAGGTGCAGGTCGGATTACCCTCGGGACACAATGATTTCGCCGGCACCAAGGACAAAATGCAGGTCTCCGAACCACCGGCCGATTTTGACTACGAAACATGGATCGGACCCGCCACGATGCAGCCTTATATCGAAGGGCGGATTCACAAAAACTGGCGCTGGGACTATAACATCGGGGGCGGCCAACTCCTCGATTGGATCGGTCATCATTGCGACATCGCTCACTGGGGCATGGATTGCGACAATACTGGGCCGAATGAAATCAATCCTGTTCAGGCAGACTTCCCACCGCGTACAGACATTTGGAATACTGCCACGAAATACCGTGCAGAGACCAAATATGCCAATGGTATGTCGATGACGATCGCCGGTGGCCATCCTGACATTCAGATGGGAACCAAATGGATCGGCTCTGATGGGTGGGTTTGGGTCGATCGCGGTGGCTTCGATGCCTCTAAGGATGAACTCAAAAAAGCTGTGCAACGCCGCCAGGGCGACAAGGTCGTAAGTGGCTTTGAAGCGCCTAAACTTGGCGATGATATCATCAAGAAGCGGCTCTACGAAACCAAGGGCCATCAGCGCAACTTCCTTGATTGCATCAAGTCCCGTCAACCCACGGTAACTCCTGTTGAAACAGCACACCACAGTGCCACTCCAGGTCATCTCGCATTGATCGCCATGACCTTGAAGCGCTCTATCAAATGGGATCCCGAAAAGGAAATCATCATTGGTGACCCAGAAGCCAGTAAGTTGCTCGGCCGCGAATACCGTGGCCCTTGGAAACTTGAAGCTTAACACATGCTACGAGGAGGGCGGAGCATTTACTCCGCCCTCCTTACGTTTCAAAGTATCTCGACCACAACGGCGGTGGTATTGTCATTGCCCGCCTCCTCCACAGAGACCTCAACAATACGTTGAGCAATCGAGTCATGAGCATCCGCACCGATCGCCGTTCGGGCTAGTTCTTCGATATGATGGTCCCATAATCCATCAGTGACCCCGTCTGAGCAAAATACAAATCGGTCGCCGGCATGGCAACTTACGGCCCCAAAATGCGGGTTGAGAAATTGATGGCCGGCACCCAGCGCCTGAGTCAGTACATTCCTTTGCGGATGCATACGAATCTGGCGCTCGTTCATACTTCCCTGTCGTTTCATCCACCCGACATAGGTATGATCATGGGTCACTTGAGTAATCCCTCCATCACGGGGAAGGTAATAAATGCGACTGTCCCCGATGTGCCCAAAAAACATCCAACCAGGACGAAACCAGCCGAGACTTAGGGTCGCCCCCATTCCTGCACATTCTTCATATGCTTGCCCCATCTTGATGAGATCATTGTGAATTCGATGAAAAAGCTCCATCAAAACATCGCTGAACCCGACATCCATCTGCTGGGCGGAATAGCGAAAACTACGGGGTAAAAGACGCGTAATCTTTTCTACCGCGATACGACTGGCAAACTCCCCAGATTTTGCACCGCCCATGCCATCACTGACTGCGAAAACATAGTCACATTCGCTTAGTGAAGCTTCACCAGTTTTTCCCATAAAACGCACTTCATGGGCATCGAAATTCAATGCCAAAAAGACATCTTCATTATTGGTGCGGACCTTGCCCAAGTGAGTCATCCCAGACCAGCGCAATCGTTGGGGAATAATATCTGATGTTCCTTCACTCATGAGGAAGATTCAAGAAATGGGGAAACGTGGTTGGGGTCGCGCAACAGCGATGCGAACTCGAAGTCGATGACACAGAAACGTCCGTCCGTCGCACGATAAGTAATATTGCGCAGATAAGGGTCTTCATGCCTAACCCCATACTTCTCCAAGTCCGCAAATATTTCTTTTACGCGCTCCTCACCCAGATGATCCACCCTTGAACCACAATTGGTGGTGACGAGCTTAAGCGTCTGTTCATCCGCCTCTAAAACCCGGGGCACATAGTCACACTTTTCTTCTTCCAGATGTCGCAACACAAGTGTCTCATTTTTAAATCTTTCCTCAGCCTTAGGCCCTCGAAAGGTCTTATGCACTCGCCCATCATAGCCAATACGAACAAGAGCGCGTTGGGTGTCTTTGATCTCGTGCATAATCAGGGAAGCTTGTCATGCGTCGCGTTTACCGCAAGTAGCACTTCCTCAAGTCTTTAAAGATGACTTAAGAGGGTAAAAAAACACCTGCGGCAGTGATTTTACTTTTACATCTGGCATATGACGTGCTTGAAACACGCTAGGCATTTCCATCCGCGCCCTCAAAGGCAGCTTGTTGGACTATTATCCCATCATCAAAACACAACACTAAAACCTCAAATCCATGGCTAAATATAAATTGGAATACATCTGGCTCGACGGTTACAAACCGGTACCAAACTTACGCGGCAAGACACAGATCAAAGAATTCGCCAGCTTCCCCAAGCTTGAAGAACTACCACTCTGGGGTTTTGATGGTAGCTCCACCCAACAGGCTGAAGGTAGAAGCTCCGACTGCGTGCTCAAGCCTGTCGCCATCTACCCTGACAGCACTCGCAAAAATGGCGCGATCGTCATGTGCGAAGTTATGATGCCCGATGGTACGACTCCTCATATTTCCAATGGACGCGCCACCATTCTTGACGATCCGGGTGCCTGGTTTGGTTTTGAGCAAGAATACTTCTTCTATCAAGATGGACGCCCTCTCGGCTTTCCTGAAAATGGATACCCCGCCCCTCAAGGCCCCTACTACACCGGAGTCGGTTATAGCAACGTGGGCGACATCGCCCGCCAGATCGTGGAAGAGCACCTCGACCTCTGTCTTGATGCTGGCATCAACCACGAAGGCATTAACGCTGAAGTGGCCAAAGGTCAGTGGGAATTCCAAATCTTCGGCAAAGGCTCCAAAAAATGTGCTGATGAAATGTGGACTGCGCGCTACATCCTCAACCGTCTTTGCGAGAAATACGGCATCGATGTTGAGTATCATTGCAAACCCCTTGGTGCCACCGATTGGAATGGATCTGGCATGCATGCCAACTTCTCCACAGAATTCATGCGCGAAAAAGGCGGGAAACCATACTTCGAAAAACTCATGGCCGCTTTCGACAAATACAAGGAAGAGCATATCGCTGTTTATGGACCTGATAACCACATGCGCCTAACCGGTCTGCATGAGACCCAGTCCATCGACAAGTTCAGCTACGGTATCGCCGACCGCGGCGCTTCCATCCGCGTGCCTCACAGCTTTGCGAACAACGGTTACAAAGGCTACCTCGAAGACCGTCGCCCGAATTCCCAAGGTGATCCCTACCAGATCGCTTCACGGATTCTCAAGACGATCGCCACCGTGCCAACCGCCTAAGGTTAGTTCGTTCGATTATTTCATGGCGTCATCCTCACGGGTGGCGCCATTTTTTTTGAGGGCCAACGAGTAAGGGTGATAGGAACCGTTCCGACATCTCCCTATCCGTCGTTTGTGGCAAAAATTAAGAAATTAGGAAGCTGAGTTTTAAACGCGAAACACTCCCCTAACTGTCTTCCTATCGTCCTGAAAGGACGACGGAGGTTAGCCGGTGGTGAAGATCACAGCGTGATCGGGAACCACCGGATACCATGATTCGCGCAACTCCGCCCTGAAAGGGCGCGAGACAACGAGCTGCTACCACAAATAGCGCTCATCATAGGAAACCATCCCACGCTGCAGCATCTCCAAATACTCTTCTTGAAACGTCTTCAATCGATGATGTTCCTCTTGGTGAAGCACGTAATGTTTCACTTTCTCCAATGAAGGTGCTCCCACCGTGAAAGCCCCATAGCCTTCCTGCCAGGCAAATCCTGCCATTCTTAACTCTTCATGAATCCAGCGTGAAGATTCGCTCTTCAATTCACGCATGACATTGGACAACGCATGCGTAGCCCTTAATCCCACAAGAAGGTGAACATGATCCCCCATACCACCAACGGCATGAGCGACTCCCTCCATCTCACGAATCATACCTCCGAGGTAAGCGTGCAATCTCAGGCGGATATGAGGTTCCAGCCATAGTTCGCGCTTTTTAGTGCTGAAAATCAAATGGTAATGGAGACTCAAATGCGTCGAAGGCATCATTTACGATTCATCATTAATCCGGGCGCGCCAGTGTTTTATGCACATGATCACCTATTTGCGCGCGCCGAATTTCTCGCACCCTTTCAGGGCACAAATGCTTGGTTCAACACATCCGGTGGTTCCCGATCCCTGCGGAATCTTCACCACCGTCTAATCTCCAGCGTCCTTTCAGGACTGAAGATTCGCGTCTCGTTCCTCAGCGATCTCAGCCCCTGAAACGCCAGGGCGGACAACGTGCATTACTCCGCTTCCGCGAAGTTCCCAATGTTGGCCAGCAGTGCCTCGGCACAAGCCTTGGCAAAAATTTCATCATTGATTTCCACATCCATTTCCATGATGGGAATATCAGCGCGCAGGTACTTTTTGATGGCGGTAAAAAGAGCCTTGTCAGCCACCGGATCATGAAATGCACCCCCGACCGCACTGATGACACTGATAGCTTTCGTCGGCAATAACACGGTGACCGGACCAGTGTAAGCATTCACTTTCTCTGCCATGATTCGTCCCAATTCAGCACACTCTTCGGCATTGGTGCGCATGAGCGTAACTTGCGCGTTGTGTTGATAAAACGTACGACCATCAAATTTCGATGGCACACTCGATCGCTCCCCAAAATTCACCATGTCGAGACAGCCAGGAACCACGATGGCAGGCACCCCCATTTTTCCGGCAGCCTCCAATCGTGTAGGCCCGGCACCGAGCACTCCACCCACCAATTCATCGGCCCACTCTGTGGTCGTAAAGTCTAATACGCCATCCACCATGCCGCTCTCGATGAGTGACTCCATGATACGCCCACCGGTTCCGGTCGCCGCGAAGACCAGCACCTCGTAACCTGCTTCTTCCAGCACTTTTTTGGCGGCATTCACACCGGCGGTGGTGTTTCCAAACATGGAAGCCACGATCAAAGGTTTTTCCACCGCTTCGGGAACTTCAATTTCAACCATGCCGCAAATGGCACCAGCCGCCCGTGCGAGAAGGACTCGTGAAAGTCGATTCAAGCCTGACACATCGACAATACTAGGAAACATGACGATGTCCTTAGTCCCAACATAAGGAGCGACATTCCCTGCCGCGAGCGTCGAGACCATGACTTTGGGAAATCCTATGGGCAATGCCCGCATCGCCGCGGTACCTATGGCCGTACCGCCGCCACCACCGAGCGATATGACGCCATCGATGCGCTTGCTCTCGACCAGTTGTGCCAGCAAAACTCCTGCCGCACCGGCCATCGCCGCGACACTCTCACCACGATCCTGTCTCACTCGCAGTGCCTCCAAATCAACACCGCCGGCGAGGGCTACCTCCTCGCGGGTGATGTCCGGTTTCACCTTGGCTTCCTCCAGGCTACCCACATCAATGAGTAGTGTTTGATGACCACGGGAACGGATGATTTCCGCGACATAGCCGTGCTCTTCGCCTTTGGTATCGAGTGTGCCTAGAACAGCAATGGTTTTCATGAAAATGGAGGGGGGATTTGTCAGTGAGTTAATACAAGCCTATCGCGCGTGTCTTGCCCAGAAACAAACGTCAACACCTATCTATTCCAGTCATCTTCCTGCTTAAAAGACACAAGGTTATGCATCTTCTCCCGATAGTTTATGCGGCTGAAACCCGTATTTTCTTACCCCTCATGTCACGAATATTCCTCGCCATTGCTTCCCTCATTTTAACTTGTTCCC
>VFKY01000062.1 GCA_009885275.1 Verrucomicrobiota bacterium
CACGCCAGGATTTCCCATCTTCGGAGGGCTCAACATAAGTGTGACGGCCATTGCGAGCTTCGTTGTCGAGACTGATGCGTTCGTGTTCATCATAGTAGGGATTCAAAGCCGCAGCCAAAGTCTCCTCAGACCATTGGGGTGAACGCACACTGAAACTCTGAAGGGCAGCAGCATAATTCTCTGAAACCAGTGGCCGGATAAAGCGAAAGATCTCAGTGCGAATGAGCGCGGTGAACTCGCGTTTGTTGCGAGTGATGTCCGGTGCCTCCACCGCGACCGCTTCGTCTTCGCTCGGTTTCCAATTTGGATCTCGCATCCTTTCCCATTCATCGAGCAAACTGGAGTCGGTGCCACGCAACACCCCGGCCAGCCAAGCTTCCATCTCCTGCACCGGTTCGGTCTTAAACTGATCCGGCACGGTTTGCGCGAGGATTTTATGCACCCCGGAAAGATGGCGTAACAGTCCGCCCTCGGCGCGATGCAGGTCGTAGTCGTTGATGTAATCGGCAAAGGTGCGGAAGTTCTCGAACATCTCGCGGGCGATGCTTTTCGGTCGGATATTTTCCTGTCCCACCCAAGGATGCGCTGCGGAAAATTCGTTGAAGGTGTTGTAAATGAAATCGCGACAGGGCTTGGGATATTCGAGCTCTTCCAGTCGCGATATCCTTTCTTCATAAGGCAAGCCTTCCTCTTTCATTGCAGCCATCGCTTCGTCCTTCACTTTACTAAGCTGACGTCGCAGGATGATATCGGGATTCTCCATGATCGACTCACAGAGCGTCAGGATGTCGGCTGCATAGGTCGGCGAAGCGGGATCGATGAGTGCCAGCGTATCGATGAGATAAAGCGACAGCGTGTAGTTGAGCGAGAAGTCATCTTGCAACTGCACATTGAGGCGCAGCTTGTTTCCGTCCTTCCGTTCCGCAACGGGAATGATCTCGATGATTTTTCGATTCACCAGCGCACGAAACAATTGCCAGGCCCGTTTGCGATGCTGTTTCTTAGCGGCGGGTGTCTCATGCGAATCCGCAATGAGTTGTCGCATGGCACGGCAGCCATCGCCATCACGGCTCAGCACTTGAAGCAACATGCCGTGAGAAACCTGAAAGCGCGAGGTTAGCGGTTCAGGGGCCGCGATTTGCAGCTTCTTAAAGGTTTCTTCATTCCAGCCGACAAATCCTTCGGGTGGCTTTTTCTTCACCATCTTGCGCAACTTCTTGGCATCGCCCGCCGCTTTCGCGTCCATCTTCAGATTCTCGATGGTGTGCTCCGGTGCTTGAGCCACAACATAGCCAATGTCATCAAATCCCTTCCGCCCAGCGCGTCCCGTGATCTGATGAAAATCACGCGCCGACAAGGTCGCCACTTTCTGTCCACCGTATTTGCTCAAGCGCGTCAGCAATACCGTACGAATGGGAACATTCACACCGACACCGAGCGTATCGGTGCCACAGATAACTTTGAGAAGTCCACGCTGCGCCAGTTGCTCGACAAGCATGCGATACTTCGGCAACAATCCCGCATGGTGAATGCCGACACCATGACTGAGGAATTTTTTAACCTCTTTGCCATAGGGACTACTGAATTTCACGCCGACCATGAAATCCTTGATGGAAGCTTTTTCAGCTGCGGTGCAGAAGTTCAGACTCATCAAGTCCTGCGCCGCTTGCGCAGCATCGTTCTGGGAAAAATGGACGAGGTAGACGGGGGCCTTGTTGGACGCGACCAAGTCCTGAAGCGTGACATCGGTCGATGCCTCTGCGTAACTGAACTCCAATGGCACCGGACGATCTTGCGAAGCAACAATGGTGGTTGGTGTACCGGTTAAACGAACCAACTCTCGTTGAAAAAAATCTGTGTTCCCCATGGTCGCAGACATAAGTAGAAATCGCGAATCCCTCATCGTAAGCAAAGGCACCTGCCAGGCCACCCCACGCTCATGATCCGCGTAGTAGTGAAACTCATCCATGATGACTTCGCGGAAAGTTGCCTGCGCCCCTTCTCGCAGGGCATAGTTCGCAAGAATCTCTGCCGTGCAACAAAGGATGGGAGCATCGCGATTCACCGTCGCATCCCCTGTCGCCATCCCCACGTTATCCGGTCCGAAATCGCGACACAACGCGAGGAATTTCTCGTTCACCAAGGCTTTGATGGGACAAGTATAAACAGACCGACGTCCTTTCGCTAATGAGCGAAAATGCAAGGTGGTTGCCACCAGTGATTTTCCGGAACCGGTCGGAGTATTGAGGATGACGTTCTTGTCTTCAAACAACTCAAGTATCGCCTCCTCCTGCGCTGAATAGAGCTCCAGTTTTTTCTCTGTCACATAGTCCAGAAAGCGATCCAACAATTCATCATTGGAACAATCAGAAGCGACAGGCAGACGGCGAAGCAAGGGGTGATCTGACATGATGAGGATGTATCAATTCAGAAGCGTGCGCTTTGATACTCAAAGAACAGCGTAAACTCATGTCGGTTATATGAAAGGTGCGTTTTTGCCAATAAATATAACCCCGCAACTGCTGCCGCATTCACCACGGAATCCAACACCGCCAGCGACTCTTGCACAGTTTTCACACTCGGTAATTTGAGGGTAAACAAGACAAGTCCATTTTTTTTCAGGTGCTTTGACAAACGAATAACCTGCTTAATCGAGTCCTGCCCCTTGCCGTTGAGATCACAAAGCATGGCTTCGTATTTCGTTCCTTCTCTAAGTTGGAGGGTTGCCACATCACTTCGGATGAAGTCGAGTTTTCGTTCCTTATTTAATCGCAGATCGAGAGGCGCACGATCCACAGCCGTCACGCGATAATCTCGACTTAGAAGCTCGGATGTCATCCCACCTGGACTGGCGCCGAGTTCCAACCATGCACTGTCCACGGGCAATGCAGAACGGTACATCAACAGATAATGCAATGCTTCGGCCACTTTTGCTCCGGCTCGACTTATAGTATGGGGCGAGCTCTGACTGATATATTTGGTGCCACCTGGATAGAGGCCATTGCATTCCTTTGGACTCTGCATGCCACAAAAAAGACCTTCCTTACCTACCAGACAAAAAAGCGTGGGGGCCTCACTATTTTGTTCCTCGACATCGAGTTTCGATTCCTTGAGTGAAGGAAAGAGCTGCAGCATTCTCCCTCGAAGGTTTGACGCCAGCCCTTTGTAGTAGATATGCGAAGGATTGGGATTGAGCTGGCCAACCAGAATGGTCTGCGGATTGAGGTGGCCAAATTTCAAAAACAGTGCCTGCGCTGCCTTCTCAACAAAGTTTTCCATCTTCTGTGGATGACAGGGCCAGCTATGTTGAATAGGGAGATTCCAGCGAAGAAACAACGACACTCCAGACTGACGCACCGCATCGGAATTGACAGTTTGGATTAAATAATATTCATGCCCGAGCTTCATGGACGTAGTCGCCTCAAGCTGTTGTAAAATCTCCTCGACAGAGTCCACAAAAACATCCGAGATTCTAATGAGCCACCGATGAGAGGCGGTCACCGACGATGATTCTTCTGACATGATGATATTTTTCTGTAGCTCTATCCGGCGGTTTTATGGTTCAACTTAAAGGAGCGCGCGGTCATAATTTCACAAGAAACGCCTATAATCAATCCTTCTGTCTATCGTTGCTGTCTCGTATTCTGGAAAAATGAACGCCCTCCTCATCAGCATCCTTCTCTTAGCAATTCTCAGCGCAGTCTGGTATTGGTTTGAAGGTCGATGGGATCGGCGATTATTTGCGGCGACTCCGGGAAAGACCTACAAAAATCTCCGGCCACCCGCAGCGATGGAGTTACTCAATA
>VFKY01000026.1 GCA_009885275.1 Verrucomicrobiota bacterium
AATTCTTTTCCGCGATAAATGCCCAGGCCGGTGACGCAGATGCCTTGATCAACATGGCTGTATTCCACAATGGGAAGCACGCCGATGCGGGGATTGGTTTTTTCATCTTCGATAGGGAAGGTATGACTGCCGCACATAAATTTCCATCCGTAATTTTCACCGCCCTTGCTGTTTGCAGGTTGAAAATCAATTTCTTCCCAATGGTTCTGGCCAATATCGGCAATAAAGAGATCGCCAGTTTTGCGGTCGAAGGAGAATGTCCATGGATTACGAATGCCGTATGCCCAGATTTCGGGGCGACCCTTGGGATGGATTTGGGAAAACTGTTTTTCGCTCACCCCGAAAAGTGTCATTTGCTGAAGAGGCGTGAGGAAGGGATTGTCCTTGGGAATGGAATAAGCACGATCTGGCGTGGAGTTCTCCACATCAATGCGCAGCATCTTACCAAGCAGCGTGTGCAGATCCTGTCCGGCACTGATGACATCGCCTTCCCATCCGCCATCTCCCACGCCGATGTACATGTAACCATCGGGTCCGAAGGCCATCTTACCGCCGTGGTGATTGCAATAAGGGAAGTCGATCTGCATGATGACTTTAGCGCTGTCCATATCCGCCTTATCAGGGTTTTTTGCTGACACTTTATATTGAACAATCATGGTCGACCCGTTGAACCAGAGATCCGAGTAAGCAATATAGAACAGTCCGTTCTCTTTGAATTTAGGATGAAATTCAATGCAGAAGAGTCCTTCTTCGAGGAATGAGCTGAGCGTCTTATCCTTGATGTCGAGGAAAGGTTTCTCCAGTAATTTTCCGTCTTTAACGATGCGAACCAAACCGGGGCGCTCGCAGACAAAGAGTCTGCCAGAGCCGTCCTTGGGTGCAGTGACGTGGATGGGATCGACCAAGCCATCGACTACCTTGACCAATTGAATGGCTGGATTTCCCGAGAGTTTACCGCCGGGTTGGGCGACTGGGGCGACTTCCGCAAGGACGACAGAGGTCGTCATGGCGATAATGAATGTTAGTTTGGTGATGGGGTTCATAGAGGATTAGATTGCAGAGAAGTGGATCGACCACGGAATGAAGGAATTGGAGATTAATAGAATCGAAATTTTTCTGCAATACGGAAATGGAACAATAACGCGTTAATCGATTTAATTAAGAAGATAGAACATCGCGCTGAAGAGCGTCACCTTTTAACTCAACAATTGCCTACACCCATGAATATGATTTATCTCAAACGGGTCACACTAGGGCTTGTCGTCCTCTTTCCGATGGTTTCAGCCTTTGGTTGGGGTGAGCCTCATCTGGCAATTACCAAGGCGGCGCTTGATGTATTACCGACTTGGCAAAGGGAGATGCTTGGCGAGGAACTCGGGCCGCTGGGAAGTCGTTACTGTCTTATTCCTGATGAAGTTTATACGGACAAAGAGAATGCCAAGTTCGCGATGATGGACACTGAGCCTGGTAAGGTTTATCTGGTGAAGTTGCATCTCCCTGCGTCGCAACCGGAGAATCTGGAGGCATTGCGCTACTTCATGACAAAAGCGGTGGCCTCCCTCAAGGCTGGTAACAAAGGCGATGCTGCGCGTTACATGGGGACGATCTGTCACCTGCTGGAAGACTATGGCAGTCCCTCGCATACCATCCCCGGTGACAATATGTTCACGTTGCTCCAACAGTTCATGCCACCGCCGGATGCGATGAAGGGCAAACTGCTGCACGGTCCGATTGAGAACGGTACCTTCGAAGTGTCCATTAAAGATTATCATCCGCACCTGCTCGGAGTCACGGTAGAGGAAGCTGCCTGGCGCTTGCTGCATCGGGTTCATGAAGGCATCATCAATGCGCGAAGCACGACCATTCCGATCATTCAAGCGCTTTATGCAAATGATGCCCAAGCAGTTATAACTTCACAAATGAAAGCGGCGACGATGGATGCTAGGGTAGTGGCTGATGCCTTGCATACTATTCTCTGTCTCGGAGCGCAAAAGTTCGATGACACTGCGCAAGCCCCGCTGCGTGATGTTGGTATTGCGTCGATGTTTCCACTGGAAGCGGTGAATCTCTACTTCCCGCAGTCCGAATTTTTCAGCACGCCTTACTGGGGTCACCCGCGTACCGGAGTGGTGCTAGAAGGTGGCACAAAGGAAATGCCTCTTAAACTTCGCATCGCCCAAGATCGAGGTGTGGTCGAGAAGGAATTTACGGAGGGCATCAGTGCAGGCATGGGCAAGATCCTGACCTATCATGTGCCCAAGGACGTTTATCAGCGCTTTACCGTCTTGGTAGGGCTTCATCCAGAACTCGGAGCCAAAGGGCGAGTGGAGTTCACGATCAATGGCGATGGCAAGCCTCTCGCCACGGTGACACTGGGCGGCGAGGATTCGGCACAGCTTCTCGACTGCGATCTCAGCGGTGTGTCGCAGATACAGCTTGTGCTCAACTCGCGTGGGCTCAATCCGAAAAGTAACTATGCCATTTGGGCGGAGCCAACTTTAATCAAGCGCTAGTTCAGCCTGAAAAAACGAAATGAGAACCACGGATTACACTGAAAACACGGATAATCAAAAGGGTTGGGGGAAGAGGGCCCCTCACCTTTGGATGAGTCGCTTCATTCCTGCAACCCTCTCATGACCAGAGAACTTCGCGCTATCCGTGGTGTACATTTTTCTGATTAGATTCAGCTCAGAATCGCCCCAGTGGATTGTCTCTTGTCTCCAGCGGAAGCTTCACGCGCAGACCGTTCAGGCGATGCGACTCGAATACGGCACAAATCATTTCTACGGTGGTGCGGGCCTCATAGACGCTGCAAAGGGGCTGACGGCCCTCACGAATGGCGGTCAACAAATCGTAGGCTGCGGTGAGGTGTCCCGCGACTTGGGCGCCGAGATCGGCAATCGGTTCCGGTTTGC
>VFKY01000235.1 GCA_009885275.1 Verrucomicrobiota bacterium
CGCAGGTCGCCGTTAGGATTGGGAATTTCAGCCTCCGCAATGAAGACGTTTCGACCATCACGGGTTTCGGCGCGGAGTTGTATCTTATCGATGATGGCGTCGTATTTTCGGCCTCCAAGCGCATGAATGTTTATGATCATACTCATCCCTGCCTGTGCGTAGGGAATATCATCCTCGCGTATGGCGATCTCGATGAGCATTTTGTCCAAAGGAGCGATCTCCATGATGGGGCGTCCAAGTTTAAGCGCGATGCCCTGAGAACGTTCGAGATCACCTACGACCAGAATCCCATCGATGGGAGAGAGGATTTTTAGGTTCTTTTCTCGTTGGTTGAGCACTTCGAGTTCATGTCCGTAGCGCTTTGCTTGCAGTGCGCTGATAGCCGACTCGGTAAAGTTTGAAGCTGCCATTTCAGCGGCACTTTGCAAATTAGCGGCGCGTTCTTGCGATTCGAGTTCTGCCGCCCGTTCACGAATTTCTCTGTCATCAAGTTCCGCCAGCAGTTGTCCCTTGGTAATGAGGCTCCCGGTGATGACGTGTACTTTTTTTAAGACGGAATCAAAAGGGGCCGCGATATAGCGGCGCATGGCGGGTTCAAGAATGAGTGGCGCGTGAAGTCTTTGTTGAAATGGCGTCAGCATCAATGCAACGAGAGCGATGAGCGCAAGAGCCCACCACTTTTTCTTGATGAGCGGCTGTTTTTTCCATGACTGCATGGCATGCTGGTAATCCGAACGATCGAAGGCATGAAGAATCGCCAACAGAGGTTGGGTCAGCATGGTCAGTCTTTCCGCCGATGGTGCGGCAGTCTTCCATACAGCAAGAGCCATCCAACCCGCGCCCAAGGGAATCGTGGCGACACAGGCAGATTCGTGCAAGCGGGCAATTTCACTGAGCGCAGAAAAATCAGCATCCTCCGGCCATATCACCGGTTCTTCGACTTCTTCTGAATCACGAGCTGCGAGGAGTACCGTCTGATAAGTGGGGCTGCGATGTCCTGGCATCGCGTGAGGTGCTGCCGATTGCAGGGTCCAGCCAGTCCATTTTTTTTGAGCGAGATAAAGATGTTCGCACTGAAGAATTTTTGCGAGGTGAGATGAAAAGTCTGCCAATTGAAGACTGCGACTACGAGATGTATCGGTCGCTGCAATGAGGAGCTCTACAACCGCGTTGGGAAGTGAAGAGGAAGACGCATTATCTGTTTCAGCACGAGGGAGATATCCCGCAGCAAGTCGAGCAATCTGTATCAGCGGGTCAATGTTGGTTTCTCCGGGGCGCAACCATACGAGTAGCCAGACAGGAGCGGGATCACAGGGTACGGCGATGAGATGCACTTGCTGATCGCGGAAGGTGAACTTTTTTACCAGCGCCTCTGTCTGCGGTGATTTTTCGATGACCGCACCTGCCGATTGCACAAGA
>VFKY01000036.1 GCA_009885275.1 Verrucomicrobiota bacterium
CTCGTTCCAAGCATTCCAGCACGATACGTTTGTCCTCTGCACGAGGAATGCGCATGAAGTTCATCATGCCATAGCGTCCCATCATTACGACGTCCCACACATTCACGGGGAACGTCCAGTCCACATCCTCGCTTTGGGGAACATAGGCCAAGAGGTTGCGTTTTTGGGCAGCCTTTACCGTGCCTCCTGAGATGAGTACGCTGCCGCGCACGGGTTTGATAAATCCCATGATGGCCTTGAAGAGTGTACTTTTGCCGCTGCCATTCATGCCCACCAGCGCACAGATGGTGCCGGCGTTGAGTTGAAATGACGAGTCCCGCAGCGCGATGTGTCCATTGTTATAAGCGACGGTGATGTCCGTGACTTTGATGGAAATGGATTGTTCGATGACGGACATGGCGAGGACTTAGGGAGCGGCGGTGAAAGCTTTTACGATGGTATCTGCGTTGTATTGCAGCAACTTAAGATACGTCGGTGCCGGGCCATCGTCGCTGGTAAGGGAGTCCACATAGAGCACGCCACCGTAACGTGAGCCGGTTTCCTTTGCGACTTGCATCATGGCTTTGTCGCTGATGGTGCTTTCAGAAAAGACGACGGGAATCTTGTTGGCGCGCACGGTGTCCACCACCTTCTGAACCTGTTGAGGTGTGCCTTCTTGATCGGCATTGATCGGCCACAAATAAAGTTCCTTCATACTGTAGTTACGCGTGAGGTAGGAGAATGCACCTTCACAGCTCACCAACCACCGCTGATCGGCAGGGATGGCTTCGAGTTGTTTGCGCACCGGTCCATCCACCGCCTTCAGTTTCACCGTGTAGGCGGTGGCATTGGCGTTATAGATCGTTGCGTTCTCGGGATCGAGAGAGACCAGCGCCTTGCGGATGTTCTCTACATAGATGATGGCGTTGGCGGGTGACATCCATGAGTGCGGATTCGGTTTACCGGAATAGGGTCCCTCGCCAATGCCGATAGGTTCAATTCCCTCGGTGAGCACCGCACTAGGGACGCCTTTGGCTTGTTGGAAAAATTTTTCAAACCAGCGCTCCAGTCCCATGCCGTTCCAGAGTACCAGATCCACATGCTGCACCTTCACCAAGTCGAGCGGCGTGGGTTCGTAGTCGTGGATCTCGGCGCCGGGCTTGGTGATCGACTCCACAATGGCTGCCGTACCCGCGACATTCTGGGCGATGTCTTGAATGATGGTGAAGGTCGTGAGGATACGCTTGGGTCCATCTTTAGGTTTGATTTCAGGGCCCTTGCTATCGCAGGAGACGATGGATAGAGCGGTCAATAATGTCAGGAAGAGGTGTTGTTTCATGATGGGTAAATCTAATGTGTTAGAATCGCACGCTCATGCCGGTGAAGACACCAAAGTCCGGCGCCGTATCATTTAGGCCAACACGAATGCCAGCATCAAAGATGAGGTTATCCGTCACGGCGAAAGTTAATCCACCGTCAAAGAGAGCTTGATAATCGACTTCCGTGCCGGCAATGCCGACCAGTTCGACATACATGCTTAACTTTTCAGTGAGACCGATGCCCAGTGTAGCGGTGTGGAGCCACTCAAAATCGTAGCCACCGGATTCTTGATTGCTGATATAGTCCGCTTCAATCATAAGACCAAGACTAACGCGGTCGTTGATGGCAATCCCAAGTGGCACGATCAATCCTCCCTCCCACTTGCCATTGCTTAGTTCTGTGTCGGTGGGAATTTTCACATAAGGCATCAACGCCAGGGCAGTAGTACCTCCGTCATTGCCCCAGAGGTTCGTCTTCAAACGCAGGGTGATATCGCTGAAGCCAGACACCTTGTCAGTGATGTTGTTACTGGTGTCCTTGGATCGCTCCTCGGTGTAGCTGTTGAAGACGAGCTGAAGATCCGTGTTGTTGCTGAGTCCCACTTTGAGATTCATCAATCCGAGCGCCCATGCTTCATTCCGCAGGCTGCTCGCGTGATCACGATTGTAGTCAAAGAAGCTCATCTCCAACTGGTAATGGCCGGCATCCACGCTGTAGGGCGACTCCGTCGTATCGGGCCGATCGGTGCTCATCTCGCGCATCTGGTCAGCAGGGGTGGGGTTGAAGAGGTGATAGCTCGACTTGTCGGGAATGACGACAGGTGATTTCGCATGAACGGAGATGATCATTGAGAGCGTCAACGTGCTGATGATCGCGAGGTGCCGGAGTTGGATGGAGGGGATGAGCATGATGGATCGGTTGATTTGCAGCGCTAAATAAGTTAGTCGCGACTAACTTTGCCTGTCATGTCTTTGTGTCAACTAGGAATATTAGTGAAGGCTAACTTTGTAGTGGGCCGATATTTTACCTGCATCGTCCTCGTTTACCTGCTATTCCTTTCATCATGCCATCCGTCCGAAAAGCTCTATCAGCGCCTGTAACCCAGTCACGGGCGGCGGAGGATTATCTTGAGCAAATTCATAATCTCATTGAGTCCAAGGGGTATGCTCGTGTGGTCGATATTGCACAGAATCTTGGCATCTCACAGGCCAGTGTGACGAACATGATTCAGAAGCTCGATGCGGAAGGTTACCTTGTGTATGAGCGTTATCGCGGTGTGACTCTAACGCCGGAAGGCAAACGGGTGGGACAAGCCATCGCCAAGCGTCACGATATTCTGTCACGACTACTCGCCGGGTTCGGACTCGATGCCGACACCGTGCATCGCGATGTCGAAGGCATGGAGCATCACATCAGCAAGAGCACGCTCAAGGTATTGACGTTGATCCTCGAAGAGCTTGAAGGCAATGCCGAGCTGATGCGCAAGTTGAAGCGGCGCATGGAGTAAGCCTCATCGCCAGCTTGAAGGTAAGTCCTTCACCGTCTGTTGCAGGATGCTGCGGATGTTGCGTCGCTCCACCAGACTCAAATAGGCGTAACCTCTGGCTGTATTGCCATCATTCAGCGCTTCTCCGAGTTTTGTGTAAACACGTTGTTTTAAAATCGGAGGCAGGGCTTCCCATTGCGCGCTGTAAATCATGTAACTACAGCGATGTTTGAAGAGGTGGGTTTGTAGGTCGAAATCCTTGAGAGAAATTCCAGCGGCCGTGGCTTTTTTGTTGCGTTGGAAATCGCGAATGTAAGAGGTTTCACCTTTTACTCCGCCTTTGGGCAAGGCGGCTTCCTCCACAAACAGGAGGTAGCGTGTTAAAATCTCAGCTTGCTGATTGAGCATCGTCTCTCCAGCCGCATCGAGTTTGCCATTGCCCTGATTCAATCCCAAGCGCACACGGTAAGAGGCTTCCAGTGCGCGGTTCACAAAGCCGACCTGATGCTCGTGTAGCAGTTGCGGAAGAATGTCACTCGTAGGCAGTGGAAATTGAGTGATATCGAATAACTCACCCGGCTGACGCGCCCGTAAAGTCAGACCATTTCTACCGGGTTCGCCGACGATGTTGGCGGAGCTTCCTGTGAGATTTGGTGCCCCGGTGAGATGCCAGCCTGCGAAGCGTTGATCGAGGGGAATGGTGTGTCCGCTTTGATCGCGGCGAAAGGCATTCAAACTGCCGCCTTCCATGTTGGGCACGATGGACTCGATCATTAATCCGGGCAGGTTCTTGGTGTAGGTGTCGGCATGACAGCCCATGCAGCGGCGGGAGCGATCAAACAAAGGCAGCGCAGGAGTAAGAGGGGGATCGAAAATATAAAATATGGCACCTAGTTCCGGATCCATGGAGGCGATTTCCATGCGGCCACCGGGAACATAGCCGACATAGGTTTCCTCGTTGAAGTAGATCGATCTCGGATTGGTGGGATTGATGAGTCGGCTCTGCAAGCTCGTGGCTGAAATGACCATCGACTGGGAGCTGACCGGCACATCGAGTGCGGTGAGCAGACTGAGAAGAAAGGCTTTCGGTGTACTGTGATCAAGCTTTGTTTTGCCTGACTCCAGTTGTCCCTTGAGTTTTGTAAAGGGATCGCCCGGAGTTTTTTCCCAATAACTAAACGGAGGAAGATCGAAGTCGCTATATGTCTGCGCCGATAATAGGGAGTGGCTCAAGGCGATGCCCGCGATGAGGAAGGAGCGCAGAGTCATAT
This sequence comes from Verrucomicrobiota bacterium, assembly GCA_009885275.1. GTDB lineage: Bacteria > Verrucomicrobiota > Verrucomicrobiia > Verrucomicrobiales > Verrucomicrobiaceae > Verrucomicrobium. Next base: position 4,057 of record VFKY01000036.1, read on the forward strand.
AAAGAATACGTGCGTCCCAGAGTAATTTTTGGTTTTAAAGTAAGACTTAATAAGTGGGACGACGATCGCCATAGGCTGAATAATCGTCAGAACTCTCGCGCCAATCGTCCCTGCGTGGCAATTGTCTTTCGAAGTCATGCAGACATTTATCGAATGATTCGGTGATGATTTCCTGACGGCGAAATATAATGCTTGGGCCGCCGACTCTGGCGTAAGCCTTGGCAACCGGTCCGCCGCGGCGCATGAGCGTGAGATATACATCTGCATTGACTGGACCGTCATCGATTTTGAAGGTGAGCTCATATTCGGTGCCGCCGTTATAGACGGGCCGAAACCCAGCGCGTCGGAGAACGTCCTCCACATAAGGGGCGAGTCGGCGTTCTTCATCGCTAAACATATTCGGCATGAGCACGAGAGGCTCGTAGTTCTGTTCGGAGTTTTCGCGTTCGACCGTTTCGCATGAGTTAAACACGATGAGGGTGAGAGCCAGCAGAGCAAAAATGGACAAGCGTTGCATGGCATGATGC
>VFKY01000039.1 GCA_009885275.1 Verrucomicrobiota bacterium
AGTGCGCGTTATAGCTGCGCGAGATCATGTTCGGCAGCTTCATACTGATGAGTGGCGAACAATTAGCGTTGAGGGTCAGTGCTTCCGCCAGTTTTTCTGGTGACACATCATGCGCCTTAGTAAGGGCAATAGCTTCCGCCACCGCTTCGACCACGGCGGCAGTAATCAAATTAGTGGTGATCTTTATGACGGTCGCGTCTCCAATCTTCCCGAGGTAGAGTATCTTCTTGCTGCTGGCTTCTAGGACTGGTTTTACGATTTCAAGAACCGATTCCTCACCGCCAATATAATAAACTAATTCACCTTTTTCAGCCGCAAGTTTGCTGCCAGTGAAGGGCGCATCGAGAAAAGCGGCTCCTTTTTCTCTGGCGATAGCTGCCGCTTCTTTTACGGATTGCACGCTGACGGTGGAATGGCAGAGCACCACATGTTTTTCGTTCAGCGCAGGTTGCATTTCCTTCATCACTTGGAGGAGCGCTTCAGAATCACGCACGAAAATTTGGATCACTTGAGCTATTTGAGCGATCTCGTAAGGCGATGCTAGAAAGTTTGATTCCGCTTTGGTTGTGCGGTTCCAGACGTAAATGTCGAAATTGGCTCGGCGCAGGCACTCTGCCACCCTGCTGCCGATGATGCCAAGACCGATCACGCCCACGCTCACACTTTTACTGTTACCAAACATGCGCGTAAAGTAAGCATGATGACACAATGCGCAATCCTGAGTGCGCTCTTATGATGAGGCTTATTGCGCTGGCGGTGTAGCTTGGATCAGACGTTCGTTGCGGATGATTCGGGCATTTTCTCGTAACTCATGCATTAGCTTCTGAAGTAAAGCCTCACGTTTTTGGCTTTCAAGCATGGCGCTGATCTCCGTTCGCACCTCGGTAAACAATGGTAGCCTTGGTGCCAGACGCTCCCGCATCCAAACAATATGCCAACCAAGTGGGGTTTGAAAGGGTTTGCTGATTTCATTTGGGGACAGTGAGAATACGGTTTCTGCAAATTCCTTGGGCACACGGTTGCGGGTGAGCCATTCCAAGTCGCCGCCTTTTTTGTTGCTTCGATCATCTTCCGAAAATTTTGCGGCCAGCTCTGAAAATTCCACTTCTTTCTGAATCAAGCGCTGATAAATCGCATTTATCTCTGCAGTCCGATCTGGCTTCTTTTTGTCATGTCCGCTAAGGAAAATATGGTTTGCCCGGACACACTCGGGGATATGCATTTCTTGTTGGTGTCCCAAAAACCAGATCTGTGCTTCCTCGTCGGTGACACGTGCTCTCTCAACGAGATAGGCTTCCAAGGCGGCTTGTTGGCCTGATTCCTCCGCCAGCATTTGCCTTAACTGAGGTTCATTTAATCCCTGCATCTCGGCCCTTTCTTGCCAGCCATCGGGCGATTCAAATTGTTTGAGGAACTGCTGAAAATCATGCTCCGTTTGTGTTGCTGTGGCCATCGCTGGGTTTTTGGTGCTCCATTGTTTTAGAAGCTGCTGATCCACTAAGTCGTTGGTGGCATCAAGTCTTAGAGATGATTGTTCCGTTGAACTCAATTGATCCCAACCCTTTCCATGTCGCCACACCAGTTCGCGCA
>VFKY01000219.1 GCA_009885275.1 Verrucomicrobiota bacterium
CAACGCAAGGTCAGCCATGGCGCCCCACCCTAGAGCGAGATCATAGATTGCCAAGGAGGCGCTAAAGTCTTTGGTGTAAGCGGTCTTACTGAGAACTCGTGCTTCAATTGTGAATTGAGCGAGTGGCTGAAGCTTCCATCCGGTTTTTATAATCGTTGCCGCGGTCGTGGTGAAAGCCGTTTGCTCTGGCTCTTTGGCGAGCAGGGAGCCAAGGGGGCTGCTTTGAGCATGAATAGTTTGTTCTACGCACGGCAAAAAAAATGCGATGCTGAATATAAGCCAAGTTCTATACATGGAGTTACGATTAGAATATCTTGTCTACTGAGCGGCGGCAGGTCAACTCGTCACAAATTTGATGGCGGATAGGAGGGCAAAGGCGAAAACGACCCATTCAAAGACAACTTGTGACATGATTTTGACAAGTCGCCATCCTAGAAGCGCTCCAAGTGCTACCATGGGAATTAGCAGCAGATTGGTCATGAGAGAGGTGGGATTTATAAGATCCATTTGAACGCTGAAAGGAACTTTAATGATATTGATGAAAAGAAAGAAACGGGCGAAGACCCCGAGATATTCGTTTTTATCAAAGCGTTGCGCGAGAAGATAAACTGTCATGACGGGGCCAGCAGCATTGGCGATCATGGTGGCGACGCCCGCGGCGACACCGAGAAACCAAGTGAACGCGTGATGTTCATGGAGCGTCGCCAGTCGTTTTCTATTGAAGTCGAGAAGTAATTTCAGTGCGAGTAAACTCAGGATAAGCCATCCGATAGTGAGTTTAGCAAGATGATTATCGAGTCGGTCAAGAAGCCACCAACCGATAATGACACCAACCATGGCGGGGGGGACGAGAGGAATGATTTGCCTCCAACGTCCAGCCCCACGGAGGAGAAAGTAGCCGATGAAGTCTGCTACAATAAGGAGTGGCAATACCACGCCAGTGGATGCTTTAGCCCCGAACGCTTCTGCAAAAAGCAATACACTGACAAGTCCGCAACCGGAGAGTCCTGCTTTCGCCATCCCGATGAATAGGGCGCCGATGATGGCAAGCCAGAGAACATCAGTGTGATCAGCGAAGAGGGTGTGTTGCAGAACGCCGTGAAGCATAGCATTGCAGGTCAATGGTCATGAAGCATCCGTCAACGGCGAAGTCATGCGTGTGAAGCTTCTGTCAATCGTTGGCGGTTGACCGTTTCTGGTTCCGTGGTTTCTTCCGTGTCTCTAAATTACTGCCCATGAAAAACAAAATCGTTCTCGCATACTCTGGTGGACTCGACACGTCCGTTCTTCTCTCTTGGATCAAAGATACTTATAATGCTGAGGTAATCGCCTTTTGCGCAAACATTGGGCAGGACGATGAATTGAAGGGCTTGCATAAAAAAGCAAAGCAGACCGGAGCATTGAAGATATATATCGATGATCTCCAGGAAGAGTTCGCCCGTGATTTTATTTATCCGATGATGCAGGCGGGGGCCATTTATGAAGGGCAATATTTTCTCGGCACCAGCATTGCGCGTCCATTAATCGCCAAGCGCATGGTAGAAATCGCTAGGGCAGAAGGCGCGACAGCCATTGCTCATGGTGCGACAGGCAAGGGGAATGATCAGGTGCGCTTTGAGCTCACAGCAGCAGCGCTTGCACCAGAGTTGGAAATTATCGCCCCGTGGCGTGACGAACGTTTTCGGAATGATTTTCCAGGTCGTGCCGAAATGATTGCTTACTGCGAAGAAAAAAAGATTCCCGTGCAGGCAAGCGCCAAGAAGCCTTACTCGATGGATCGCAATCTTCTGCACATCAGTTATGAGGCAGGCATTCTTGAAGACCCTTGGTTTGATGCCTTCGCGCCTGCAAATAAGGGTATGTTTACTCTTTCAGTGGACCCTGAAGATGCGCCCGATAAGGCGGAATATGTGATGCTTGATTTTGTGAAAGGGGATTGCGTAGCCGTGAATGGTAAAACCATGACGCCCCTACAAGTCATGAAGGCATTGAACAAGTTGGGCGGCAAGCATGGCGTGGGTCGTGTGGATATGGTGGAGAACCGTTTTGTCGGTATGAAGAGTCGGGGTGTCTATGAGACGCCAGGTGGCGCGGTTTTGCACTTTGCGCATCGTCAGATTGAGAGTCTGACGATGGATCGCGAGGTCATGCACCTGCGTGACAGCTTGATTCCGCAGTATGCCACCATGGTTTATAACGGCTTCTGGTATGCGCCGGAACGTCTGGCTTTACAGGCACTCGTTACAGAGACGCAGAAAAACGTAACAGGCACCGTGAGAGTGAAGTTATACAAGGGAGGCATCTACGTGGCGGGTCGTAAGTCCAGCGTGAGCCTCTATAATCCACATATTGCCACCATGGAAGCTGATCCTACAAAGGCTTATGATCAAGATGACGCTACCGGCTTTATCCATCTCAATGGCTTGAGGCTGAGAGTGAACTCGTCTGTGCATGCACCGAAAAGTGCCGGCAAGAAAAAAGGCTTAAAATAGGCGAGTCAAAGTAAAAAACCGCTCGTTCAAAAAAAAAAGCAAACATTTTTTGACAGAAAAGCTCACCGCCTTATTATACAGGCCACTTTTTTGGCAAAGATGGGGAAATTTTGTCTCTGCGCGCGAGCGCATTTAACAACATTTGCCCGTCTTTATCAAAGAAGTAAGCGCTTCCACGGTTCGTGGTGCGCTCGTGTAGCTCAGTGGTAGAGCACGTCCTTGGTAAGGACGAGGTCGCGGGTTCAATCCCCGCCACGAGCTCCATCAGCCAAAGAAAACGCCCTATTCTCCAAAAAAACTAAACGCGACACACCAAACCTAAGACCATGGCCAAAGAAGCATTCCAGAGAAATAAGCCACATGTTAACATCGGCACGATTGGCCACGTTGACCACGGCAAAACCACGTTGACCGCAGCGATTACGACCACTTTGTCCGAAAAAGGTTTCGCCAAAGCCAGAAGGTATGATGAAATTGATGCTGCCCCTGAAGAGAAGGCTCGCGGTATCACCATCAACACTGCCCACGTGGAGTATGAAACTGAAAAGCGTCACTACGCTCACGTTGATTGCCCCGGGCATGCTGACTATGTGAAGAACATGATCACTGGTGCCGCTCAAATGGATGGCGCGATCCTTGTTGTTTCTGCTGCTGATGGCCCAATGCCCCAAACTCGTGAGCATATCTTGCTTGCGCGTCAAGTTGGTGTGCCTGCTGTCGTGGTTTTCATGAACAAAGTTGACATGGTTGATGATGCTGAATTGCTTGATCTTGTTGAAATGGAAGTTCGTGATTTGCTGAGCAAATATAGCTATCCTGGTGATGACATTCCGATTGTTAGAGGTTCTGCGTTGAAGGCTCTTGAAGGTGATGCTGAGCACAAGGCAAACATCTATAAGCTTATGGATGCGGTTGATGCATATATCCCTCTCCCTGAGCGTCCGATTGATCAGGACTTCCTGATGCCAGTAGAAGACGTGTTCGCTATTGAAGGCCGTGGAACTGTTTGCACGGGTCGTATTGAGCGTGGCATCATCAAGAAGATGGGTGAAGTTGAAATTGTTGGTATCAAAGACACCATCAAAACTACGGTCACGGACATCGAAATGTTCCGCAAGCTTCTAGACGAAGGTCGTGCTGGCGACAACGTGGGCTTGTTGCTCCGTGGTGTGAAGAAGACTGATATTGAGCGTGGCCAAGTCATAGCCAAGCCGGGTTCAGTTAAACCTCACCGCAAGTTCAAGGCTGAAGTGTACGTCCTTTCTAAAGATGAAGGTGGTCGTCACACTCCCTTCTTTACAAATTATCGCCCGCAGTTCTATTTCCGTACCACAGACGTGACCGGCATGGTCAAGCTTCCTGATGGCGTCGAAATGGTGATGCCTGGGGACAATGTTTCGGTGGAAATCGAATTGATTACGCCAATCGCGATGGAAAAAACGATGCGTTTTGCTATTCGCGAAGGTGGTCGCACCGTGGGTGCTGGTCGTGTTGCTGAAATTCTCGACTAACATTGAATCAACGTTAGATGATTGTTGCCGTGAGGATTGAATAAGCCTCACGGCGGCCTTGTCTTCAAAGCTGGCAATCAAAATCAACCTGTGCTCAAGAAAACCGACTATTCATTTAATAAATACGCCAGTAGCTCAATTGGTAGAGTAGTGGTCTCCAAAACCATTGGTTGTGGGTTCAATTCCTACCTGGCGTGCCAAATTTTTCTGAAAATAGTCTGAATTGCCTGTTGTAACCATGAATAGAATGTCGCGCTATCTTTCTGAAGTTTGGTCTGAAATGAAAAAATGCAATTGGCCGTGGGATACTAACGAGAAGGGCTTTGCCCGCTATAAGGAGCTTACAGATGCAACTACGGTAGTTTTCATTGCAATGATCATTCTCGCGGGATTTACCGGCTCATTTGATTATGTGATGCGGATGTTTATGCAGTTTTTTTCGCAGATATAATATATATAACTCATGTCCGCTATTCCTGAGCCCAAAGACCAATGGTATGTCATTCACGTCCGTGCCGGATTGGAGCAGCGCATCTGTGAGAACATGAAGCGGCGCATAGAGGCGGAAGAAATGGGGGACTTTATCTTTGAGGTGATCGTTCCTACGGAGCGCGTCTCTGAAGTTAAGAAAGGCAAGAAAAGCGAATCAACACGTAAGATTTTTCCAGGCTATGTCATTGCGAATATGTGGCTTCTTGATGAGCACAATAAGCCGGTAGTCAATACTTGGCATTTCGTCAAAGAAACGGATGGAGTTCTTAATTTTGCCGGCACTAAAGATCATCCGATTCCTCTTCGCGCCAAAGAGGTGGAAGCATTGCTTGCGCAAGCTCGTAATCGTGAAGATGGAGTAAAGCCGAAGTTCATGTTTTCTATTGGTGACACCGTTCGCGTTGCTGATGGTCCCTTCGAGAGTCAAACGGGTATTATCGAGGAGATCGATCCCGAAAAAGGTCTGTTGCGTGTTTCTGTTAACATTTTTGGTCGTTCCGCTCCGGTTGATGTGGAATATTGGCAGGTAGAAAAAGCCTGATGGACGCGCATACAAAATAACTCATTTACTGAACCACTAACCGCACCAAGACAAAGAGATGGCTAAAGAAATCGTCAAAATGATCAAGCTCCAGATTAAGGCTGGAGCTGCCAACCCTGCTCCACCGATCGGCCCTGCATTGGGTCAAGCTGGTGTGAACATCATGGCATTCTGTAAAGAATTTAATGCAGCCACTCAAAAAGTAGCTGGAGATATCCTTCCCACGATTATTACCGTGTATAAGGACAAGAGCTTTACTTTTATTACCAAGCAACCTCCGGCTTCGATCCTCTTAAAAAAGGCGGCCAATCTTGCATCGGGTTCAAGTGAGCCAAACAAGAAAAAGGTTGCCAAGTTGACCATGGCTCAGTTGCGTGAAGTGGCCAAACTAAAGATTATTGATCTAAATACTCAAGATCTGGCAGCAGCATCGAGAATCCTAGCGGGCACTGCGCGCCAAATGGGCATTGAAATCACGGATTAATTTTCCAGAAAACACAAACACCAGCAGGAGAGTCATTATAAACAGGCTCGTTTGCACTGCATCCCACCATGAAAACAAGAAGCAAAAGATACAAAAAAGCAGCGGAAATGATTCCCGCAGACAAGCTGTTCACTCTCGAAGAAGCCACTGCTCTAGTGAAGCAACTGCCCGGCGCCAAGTTTGTTGAAACGGTGTCTCTCTCATTTCGTCTAGGGGTTGACCCTAAGAAGTCGGATCAGATGGTTCGTGGCACCTGCCCCCTTCCTCATGGATCGGGTAAAAGTGTCAAAGTTGCTGTTTTTGCCGTGGGTGACTCTGCTGACGCTGCGAAAAATGCAGGTGCTGAATTTGTCGGATTTGAGGACCTAATCGCGAAAGTGAAAGCAGGATTCACAGGCTTTGATGTAGCTATCGCTACCCCTGCCGCAATGACCGAAGTTCGCAAGCTTGGTAAACAGCTTGGGCCTCGTGGTTTGATGCCTAATCCAAAGACGGGAACGGTGACTGATGATACCGCCTCTGCAGTTAAAGCGGTCAAGGCTGGTCGCGCTGATTTCAAACTCGATAAAAATGGGAACATTGCATCTGGAGTTGGTCAGGTTGGATTTGAGCAAGTTGCTATCATTGAGAATGCGCAGGCGCTTATTGATGCTGTTGTTCGTTCCCGTCCCGCTTCTGCAAAAGGGAAGTTTATCAAGGGAATCACCCTCGCTTCTTCGATGTCCCCAGGATTGAAGATTGATGTTTCGAAATACGTGAAAACTGCCGCCTAACTTTAAGGAAAACTGACGATGAACGCTGAAAAAACTACTCTGATTGAGCACCTTTTGGAAAAGGTCAACGCTTCTCCCTTCCTTTTCGTGGTGGATTACACGGGATTGACGGTGGATAAATTTGAAGCTTTGCGCAAACTCCTTCGTGGAGCTGGCGCGGAGATGCACGTGTTTAAAAACACATTGGTCAAAAAAGCTGCTGAGCGCGCCGGATACCCTAGCGAAATTGGTTCAGCATTGACTGGACAGTCTGCTGTCGTAACGGGGGAAAAGGATGTTTGCGCTGCGGCAAAGGTGATGAAAAACTTTGCCGATGAATTCAAGAAACCACAGATCAAAGCTGGTGTTTTGGATGGCAAGTATCTTGATGCCAAAGGTATCAATACTCTTGCTGAGTTGCCTTCTCGCGAAGTATTGCTTTCGCAACTTCTGGGAGTCTTACAAGCACCTGCCTCCACTTTGGTTCGTCTTCTTAATGAGCCCGCGGCCTCACTGGCGCGTGTTCTTCAAGCTAAGTCTGAACACGCAGCTTAACTTTTAACGCAACACAAAATTTGATCAGATGGCGGAGGCGACTTCGCTTGAAATAAACACCCCCTAAATGGTTCCTTGCCGGATCGGCTGCCGCTGATCTTAAAACATAAGAAGCTTCTTGTGACGGCGATACCAAAATAATACTATGGCTGACCTTAATAAAATCGTAGATGAACTCAGTGGACTTACCGTTTTGGAAGTTGCTGAACTTGTAAAGACTCTTGAAACCAAGTGGGGCGTTAGTGCCGCTGCTCCTGTGGCTGCTGCTGCTAGTGGTGGTGGTGGTGGAGCTGCACCTGCTGCTGCTGCTGCTGAGAAGACCGAATTTGACGTTATCCTTTCTGAAGGTGGAACGAACAAGATTGCCGTCATTAAAGAAGTGCGCGGTATCGTTGCTGGTCTTGGACTTGCCGAAGCGAAGGCTCTTGTTGAGAAGGCTCCACAGCCTCTTAAATCAGGCGTTAGCAAGGAAGAAGCTGAAGAGATCAAGAAGAAGATCGAAGCTGCCGGCGCCAAGGTCGAGATCAAGTAAGTTTAATCTTATTATATTCCAAATGTTTCGCCGTCATTGTGGCGGCGAAACGTATTTCAAAAAAACCAGCGTTTACTCAATGCCAAATAAACTATCGTCTAGCCAACTATCTCGCGGAGTCTGCAAGGATTCTACGGTTGCGGTTAAGGTGATTGTGGCATTAGAAGACTGTTATTTTGCCTCCGATGCATTTGCATTCGGCGGGTTTTTTGTTCCCTGACATAGCCGGAAGTAGTTTCTTTTCACGGGAAGCTACAATTCAGCCAATTAAAAGCCGGAAATCCCTCTGGTATTACTCAAATCATTGCCAACACCCAGCCCCTACGTCGTATGTCCCAGCGCATTAATTTTGGCAAACTTAAGGAACCTGTTGAGCCGCCGAATCTCATTGAGATTCAGTTGAAGTCTTACGAGGAATTCCTACAAAAAGACATCGCGCCCACGAAGCGTAAGCAGCAAGGATTACAGGCAGTCTTTAAAGAAGTTTTCCCCATCGAGAGCTATGATGGAAAAATGACTTTGGATTTCACTCAATATGAGATCGGTGAACCCAAGCTCAATCCGCTCGAATCGATTCGTGAAGCAGAGACTTTCAGTGCGCCTCTTTATGTGACCTATGAGCTTCGTGACGAGGCGGGCGCAAAACAGGAGCGCGTGTACATGGGCGAACTTCCAATGATGACAACGCGTGGAACGTTTGTCATAAATGGCGCTGAACGTGTGGTCGTTAGTCAGCTTCACCGCTCCCCTGGGATTTGCTTTGAAACGCAGCAGCATTTAAATGGACGCTGGTTGTTTGGCTTCCGCATCATTCCTGACCGCGGCACATGGCTGGAAGTGCAGTTCGACACTAATGATTTACTCTACGTTTACCTCGATCGTCGTCGTCGTCGTCGTAAGTTCCTCGCGACCACGCTACTTCGTGTCATTGGATATTCTACAGATGAAGATATCCTGAAGTTGTTCTATCCAATTGAAGATCTCAAACTTAAAGAAAACACTCCTGACGAAGATCTTGCATCTAAAGTGATCTTCAAAGATATGCTTGATGGCGAGCTTATCGTTGCCCGTGCCTATGAGCCTTTGACTCAAGGTATTGTGCGCCAATTGATCCAACTCGGACACAAGAGCATCCGTTGTGTGACTGCTACCCAGGACGACCTAATTATCGCATCTTTACGCAAGGATCCTGCCCATGATGAAGATGAGGCGCTTAAAGAAATTTATCGTCGTCTGCGCCCTGGCGATCCTCCAACGGTTCCGAATGCGCGCGCACTTGTAAAACGGTTATTCTTTGATCCTAAGCGTTATGATCTTACTCGTGTAGGACGTTACAAGATCAACCAAAAGCTGGGGATTAAGGTTAATCCGGATGAGCGCATTCTCATTTCTGAAGATGTTGTGTCTGCGGTGCGTTATCTCTTCAAGCTACGCGCAGGTGAAGGTGTTTTGGATGATATTGATCACCTTGGTAGCCGTCGTGTGCGGGCTGTCGGAGAGCTTCTTTCCAATCAATGTCGCGTTGGATTGGCTCGGACTGAACGCCTTGTTAAAGAGCGTATGACACTTTTTGATGTGAACATGGATGTGATGACGCCGCAAAAGCTCATCAATCCTAAGGCCCTCAGTGCTGTAGTCCGTGACTTCTTTGCTCGTTCTCAGTTGAGTCAATTCATGGATCAGATAAACCCGTTGGCAGAACTGACGCACAAACGCCGTCTATCTGCTCTTGGGCCTGGTGGTTTGAATCGTGACCGCGCAGGTTTTGAGGTTCGTGACGTACATCCTTCCCACTACGGCCGTATTTGCCCTATTGAAACGCCTGAAGGTCCTAACATTGGTTTGATCAACTCGCTTTGCAGTTACGCGCGCATTAATGAATTCGGATTTATCGAGACACCCTATAGGCGTGTCGAGAGTGGGCTAGTCACTGACAAAATTGATTATCTTACAGCCGATCAGGAAGAAAATCACTACGTTGCTCAGGCAAACAATGCGATTGATGACAAAGGACGCTTCAAAGATGAAACGGTGACGGTGCGTTATCGTGGAGATTTCCTTGATGTGCCACCGCTACAGTCTGCATATATGGACGTGTCACCGAAGCAATTGGTGTCGGTAGCCGCGAGTCTTATCCCGTTCCTTGAGCATGATGATGCCAACCGTGCTTTGATGGGATCAAACATGATGCGTCAGGGCGTGCCGCTTTTACTTGCTGAGGCCCCACTTGTTGGCACTGGCATGGAGGCCAAGGCCGCTCGCGACTCCCAGTCAGTTATCGTTGCTGATGCTGGTGGTGTGGTGGCTTCGGCCACTGCGGATTGTATTATCGTCACTAAAGATGGTAATTTGCCGATCACTGAAAAAGCATTTGCTACTGAGCCTGGCAAAGTAGTCACAGATCCAGAAAAAGGGGTTTACTGTTATCCTTTGCGCAAGTTTATGCGCTCCAATGCTGGAACTTGCATCAATCAGCGCCCGTTGGTCAAACGTGGACAAAAAATCAAAAAAGGCGACGTTCTTGCGGACGGTCCCTCTACCGATAACGGTGAGTTGGCTGTAGGGCGCAATGTCCTTGTCGCTTTCATGCCGTGGAATGGGTACAACTTCGAAGATGCGATCGTTATCTCTCGTCGTGTGGTTAAAGACGATGTCTATACCTCAATCCATATCGAGGACTTTGATGTTGGCGCTCGCGACACCAAGCTTGGACCTGAAGAAATCACACGAGACATACCCAATGTTGGCGATGAAGCATTGCGCAATCTTGGTGCAGACGGCGTCGTTAGAATTGGCGCAGAGGTCAAGCCTGGCGATATCCTCGTAGGCAAGATCACTCCAAAATCTGAAACCGAGCTCGCCCCTGAGGAGCGCCTTCTTCGCGCTATCTTCGGTGAAAAAGCAGCCGATGTTAAGGACACATCTCTCCGAGTCCCTTCTGGTTGTGCGGGCATCGTGATGGATGTTCGTGTATCCTCTCGTAATGGAGCGGATAAAGAACGCCTCTCCCCTAGTGAACAAAAGAAGCAGATCAAGCAGATCACAGAGGATCATAAAAACAAGACGGAGCAACTAACTGAGCAGCTAACTGAAAAACTTTCAGAGATATTGCTCAATGAGAAAATTCCTCTTGATGTGGTTAACGGCGAAACCGGTGAGGTAATCATTGGTGCCAATAAGAAGATCACTAAAACCCTTCTTCGCACACTGTCTGAAAACTACCGCTCGGTAGAAATCGACCAGAGCCCGATCCGCAACAAGATCATGGATATCGTTTCTGCTTTTGAAGCGAAGTTTGATGAAGCGGATATCGAGCGTGAACGCGGTCTTGATCGCATGGAGCAGGGCGAAGAGATGGATAGCGGTGTCATCAAAGAAGTCCGCGTATTCGTAGCCAGCAAGCGCAAGATTAGTGTTGGTGACAAAATGGCGGGTCGTCACGGTAACAAAGGTGTTGTTGCTATCATCGTGCCTGAAGAGGACATGCCGTTCCTTGAAGATGGAACGCCTGTTGATATTTGCTTGAACCCTCTGGGTGTTCCAAGCCGTATGAACGTCGGACAGGTTCTTGAGACGCACCTTGGCGTTGCTGCTAAAGCCCTTGGCTTTACAGTAGCCACTCCTGTGTTCGATGGCATCAAGGAAGATAAGATCATGGGTTACCTTGCCGAAGCGCGGAAGAAACCTGGCTTTGAATGGATTGGTCTCAACGGTAAGAGCAAACTTATTGATGGGCGCACTGGTGAAACTTTCTCGCAGGAAATTGTGGTCGGCTACATCTACATGTTGAAGCTCGCTCACCTTGTTGCTGATAAGATTCACGCCCGTGCAGTTGGGCCATATTCACTCGTTACGCAGCAACCTCTTGGAGGTAAGGCGCAATACGGTGGCCAACGCTTCGGAGAAATGGAGGTATGGGCACTGGAAGCATATGGTGCTGCATATACTCTGCAGGAGCTTCTGACTGTAAAATCTGACGATGTCCAAGGACGTACACGGATTTACGAAAGTATTGTCAAAGGTGACAATTCATTGGAAGCCGGCACGCCGGAATCCTTTAATGTTCTTATCAAAGAAATGCAAAGCCTTGGTCTCGATGTCAAGGTCGTCAATCGTAACACTGGCGAAGAGGAAATGACGGGTGGTAGCAGCTATGCTCCAGCCCTCGGAATGTAACCATAAAGAAACCCTAGAACAATCAAGATACCATGAGCTTCGACAATCATCTCAAGGAACTTTTCGGGGAATCCCATCGCACCAGCGGTTTCGATATGGTTTCCATTACTGTAGCTTCACCAGATCGCATCAGATCTTGGAGTCACGGTGAGGTTAAAAATCCCGAAACCATCAACTACCGTACTTTCAAACCTGAAAAAGGCGGCCTTTTTTGCGAACGTATTTTCGGTCCAACTCGCGACTGGGAATGTGCTTGCGGCAAATACAAGCGCATCAAGCATAAGGGCGTTATTTGTGACCGCTGCGGTGTAGAAGTCACACTCTCTCGCGTCCGGCGTGAGCGTATGGGGCACATTGAGCTTGCTGTACCGGTAACCCATATCTGGTTTTATAAGTGCATGCCTTCACGCATCGGCCTTATGCTCGATATGACTGCTCGCTCTCTTGAGCGCGTGATTTATTATGAGGATTACATTGTTGTTTCCCCTGGAAATACTCCGCTACTGCGCGGTCAGTTGCTCACGGAAATGGAAATGCGTGAAGCGGAAGACCAATATGGTGCTGATGCATTCAAAATCGGTATGGGTGCTGAAGCAATTCGTGATATTCTTGCCCAAGCCAATCTGGTAGAGATGGTGAAGGACTTGGAATCAGCGATGACGAAGACGCGTTCTAAGCAACTTCGCAAGAAAATCGCGAAGCGTTTGAAGCTTTGCAAAGGATTTGCGATCTCTCATACACGTCCTGAATATATGATCATGGAAGTTCTTCCGGTCATTCCTCCGGATTTACGGCCTTTAGTTCCTCTTGAAGGTGGCCGTTTTGCCACATCTGATCTTAATGATCTCTATCGTCGTGTTATTAACCGTAATAATCGCCTCAAGAATCTGCTCTCGCTCAAAACACCTGATGTTATCATTAGGAATGAAAAGCGTATGTTGCAGGAAGCGGTTGATGCGCTCTTTGATAATGGACGTCATGGACGTGCTGTCACCGGCGCAGGCAATCGCCCTCTCAAATCTATGTCCGATATGCTTAAGGGCAAGTCTGGACGATTCCGTCAGAACTTGCTTGGTAAGCGTGTCGATTACTCTGGCCGTTCTGTGATCGTGATCGGACCTGACCTTAACTTGAACCAGTGCGGTCTTCCTAAGAAGATGGCTCTCGTATTGTTTGAGCCCTTTATTATTCGTCGCCTCAAAGAGCTTGGTCTTGTGCATACCGTGCGCAGTGCCAAGAAGATGATTGAGCGCCGCACTCCGGAAGTATGGGATATCCTTGATGAAGTGACCAAGGGGCACCCCGTCATGTTGAACCGTGCACCAACCCTGCATAGACTTTCCATTCAGGCATTTGAACCCAAGCTTATCGAAGGTGAAGCTATTCGCGTTCACCCGCTGGTTTGTACGGCTTATAACGCTGACTTTGATGGTGACCAAATGGCCGTTCACGTTCCTCTTTCCATCGAAGCGCAGATGGAAGCTCGCCTCCTGATGCTGGCCCCGAACAATTTGTTCTCCCCAGCCAGCGGCAAGCCCGTGATGAATCCATCACAAGATATTCCATTGGGATGTTTCGCTCTTACTTATTTGCGTGAATTACCATCACATGATGATGGCAAGAAGAAAGCGACTCCTCCACGTCTCTCACTCTTTAACAATCCTTCTGAAGTTGAGTTTGCCCTGAGTGAAGGAAGCGTCGAGGCCAATCAAAAAGTTCTCTATCGCAATCCTGATTATAAAACCACGGGTCGTGTCTATGGTGATCCTACAAAAGCAGTAATCGAGACCACCGCAGGCCGTATTCGCTTCAGCGAAATCTGGCCGGTAGAACTCGGTTATTACAACAACACCGTTGGCAAGAAGCAGCTTTCCGATATCATCTGGCGTTGTTTCCAAACGTCAGGGCACAAGGAAACCGTGGCCGCTCTTGACCGTTTGAAAAATCTTGGATTCCGTGAAGCCATGCGTTCCGGCTGTTCCATCGGCATCACCGACATGGTGATCCCCGAAGTGAAATACAAGATTCTCGATCGTGCCCGTGCAGAAGTGCAGGTATCTGAAAATCAACTCAAGCGCGGGATCATTACCGCTGGCGAAAAATATCAGAAGGTAATCGATATTTGGACGGCAGCTGGTGAAGAAGTGACGAAAGAAGTGTTCCGCACTCTTGAATATAATGAGGGCAAGAAGCTTCACAATCCTCTCTATATCATGGTTACCTCTGGTGCTCGCGGTAACCAGACCCAAATCAAGCAGCTCTCAGGGATGCGTGGTTTGATGGCTAAACCGAGTGGTGACATTATCGAACGTCCGATCACTTCAAACTTCCGTGAAGGTTTGACCGTGCTGGAGTATTTCATCTCCACTCACGGAGCTCGTAAGGGGCTTTCTGATACGGCCTTGAAGACGGCTGACTCTGGTTATATGACCCGTAAGCTTGTGGACGTTGCTCAGGATGTGATCGTGACAGAGGAAGATTGTGGCACAGCCAACGGTATTACTCTCGCTTCCATTTACCAAGGTGATGAAGAAGTAGTGGATCTTAAGACTCGCATTTATGGTCGTGTGTCTTGTGAAACCATCCATGACCCTATCGATAAGAAGATCAGTATCGTTGAGCACGCTCAGCTTATTACGGAAAACATCGCCAACAGGTTAGTACAGATTGGAGTGGAGAAGCTAAAGATCCGTTCCGTTCTTACTTGCGAAAGTAAACGTGGTTGCTGCGCACAGTGCTACGGACTAAGTCTCGCGACTAGTCGTATTGTCAAAGTGGGTGAAGCTGTCGGCATCGTCGCTGCTCAATCAATCGGTGAGCCGGGAACACAGCTCACTATGCGTACATTCCACGTTGGTGGTGTGGCGAGTGGTGCTTTCAAACAGCCCATCATTGTTACGAAGAATGCTGGCACAGTTCGATTTAATGACATTCGTGTAGTGCAAACTCCGGACGGTCAGGTTGCTCTTAGTAAGAACGGAACCATCGTGATTCAAGATGAAAACGGCCGTGAACTCGAGTCACATAAGATTGTACTTGGCGCCGTTATCTCCAGAAGTGAAAATGATAAGGTTAAGAAAGGCGAAACCATTGTCACATGGGATCCATACAACACTCCAATTATCACGGAAAAAACGGGTAAGATTGAATTCCGCGACATGTTGGGTGGTGTTACCATCACTAAAGAGACAAATCAGGCCACAGGTAACGTAGAAACAGTGGTTATCGAACACAAGGCAGACTTGCACCCGCAAATCGTCATTGTGGATTCAAAGACGAAAGAAATTCTCGCTAGCTATACGATTCCTGCAGGCGCGCACATTTCGGTTAAGAATCATGATAAAGTTGAAGCTGGAACGGTGCTCGCCAAGACTCCGCGTAAGGCTGCCAAAACAAAGGATATCACGGGCGGCCTTCCTCGTGTTGCTGAACTTTTCGAAGCTCGCAAACCTAAGGATGCTTGTGAAATTGCCAAGATTGATGGCACCATAGAAATTGCCGGCCTTGTTCGTGGCAAGCGTAAGGTGCTTGTTACCGACCAAAAGACGGGTCAACAAGAAGAGCATCTTATCCCCCGTAATAAGCACGTTTTTGTACAAAACGGCGATATCGTTTCCAAAGGTGATCAACTCACTGAAGGCGCAGTGGTGCCGCATGATCTTCTGGAGATTCTTGGGCCACAAGTGCTTCGTGAACACCTTGTAAATGAGGTTCAAGAGGTCTACCGCGCTCAAGGTGTAGAGATCAATGATAAGCACGTTGAGATTATTATTCGTCAGATGTTGCGCAAAGTGAAGATCAACGAACCTGGTGACACTACATTCCTATGGGGAGATCAAGTGGATCGCCTTGAATTTGAACGTGAGAACATACGTATCGTTGAGGAGGGTGGCAAACCAGCCACAGCGGACCCTGTCTTGCTTGGTATCACTAAGGCTAGCCTTGAAACGGACAGCTTCATTAGTGCAGCTAGCTTCCAAGACACCACACGTGTACTTACCGAAGCGGCAACACATGCTCGGAATGACATGCTACGTGGCTTCAAAGAAAACGTCATCATGGGACACCTCATTCCTGCAGGCACTGGTTTCAAAGCCAATCGCGACTTCAATGTTGTTGAAACGGAAAGCGTAGCTTACTCATCGACAGATGATGAAGCCGTGATTGCATAACTGGCCCATTAAGAGTCAACAATAGAGCGCCCTTCGGAAACGAAGGGCGCTTTTGTTTATCGTTTCACTTTGCCGAGTAGGCGGGCTTTTTTGTGGCGAACCGACTCGCTGGCTGCGCATGGCCGCCGTTCCAACTTTCACGTGGCTGGGCACTGGCGTTGGGCGTTGTGACTGGGGGCCTATTTCATCCTATACTTGTGTGACAGGGTGTAGTGGAAAAGCCATCCGACTCATACCGCCAGCACCTTTTTCACGATCTCTTGCCACAAGTCATCTATCTTAGTGATGCTCTGGGGCGGTTTGCGGGCCTTGTGAAACCAGTAGTTCGCGTTGCCTACATCGCCTTCGATCAAATGGAGCAGGGCATGTATCCATGAGCCCATCGCGGTATGAATTTCCTGGGCGATGTTGTGAGCGTCCTCCCAATTGCCTTTTTTGGCGTGCCACAGGGCCAGCACCTCCTCTGAAAGTCCAGAGGGAGGTTCGATATCGTTTTGCACGGAAACAGCAAGCTCGGCAACGGTCATGGCGAAGGGAGTTGAGGTGAGATCAATCCTCAGGCATC
>VFKY01000031.1 GCA_009885275.1 Verrucomicrobiota bacterium
CAACCGCGCTGGTTTGATGCTGTTCAAACCACCACGACAGGGGCGACATACGCAAATGCCATTCGGCATAACGGTCATGTGGATGCACTGCCAACTGAAGTACGCTCAACAACAGAAGTGAAACCGGATTATCCAGGGTCACTTTCACTTCTGATTCACAAACAACATCCATGTTCAGCGCTCTACGTAACTCAGTACTGAGTCGCTGCGCTTCATCATTGTTTTTAGTCAAAATTGCACAGGTCATCCCTCGATCCAAGGGGGCGATGTTCCGAATCAAAGCCATGACAACCTCGTCGTTGATGTGTTTCGACTCTGTGTCCTCTCCCTTCGGCATCACCAGCAATGCGGCATGACCGGAAAGCTTTTTTGTTCTCTCCGACGCCAGATGGTTGTCGAAACTCCACCAACGCATTGCGTCCGGATAAAGGTCCTTCAAGATATCCGATTTGCTGAATACAGCGTTCACCATATCCAACACACTGGGACAAGTGCGGAACGAAGTGATTAGCGGCGCACAGTCTTCCATTCGCGTATGCTTGTAGCGCGCTTCGATATCAAGAAACAGCTCGGGCTCCGCCTGACGCCACAGGTAAAGACTCTGCTTCAAATCTCCCACCGCAAAGAAACTGCGACGCCCTTCTGGATCTGTGGCCGCTTCATCCACAAGATTGCCCACCACATCCCACTGACGTCGACTCGTGTCTTGAAACTCATCAAACAGCCAATGGTGAAAACGACTGTCGAGCCGGTATTCCCAGTCCTGCCGCATGGCCAGCCATTGCTCCTTCGCCTCTTCACCATGACCGAAGTTCAAAGCATGAATGCGTCCAACGAGCAACCATGTCAGATCTGCAAATGCCAATCGCCCCTTGCTGCGCACCCGCTTGTCATATTCATGATCAAATCGTGATATCACATCGCGTCTCCCCTGAGTCCTTTCTGAGCGACACATCAGTTCACGACCAACAATAATATCCAGCACATCGGCCAATGCATTACCCGTGCGATGATCAAATAGAGACTTCTTGTTGTTCATCATCCACAGCGCACGACCTTCGCGTAATAATTCAAATTCACCACGCTTCTCATCGAGCATGTATTCGACAGGATTCGTTTTTCCAAAAGGTTCACCGGGACGACGCACTAATGCTTCTGCATAAAATTCCTCCCACTTGGTCGCACCAGCTTTTGTGAAAAGCTCCACATCCAAAACATCACGCAAATGCTCCACCGCTTTCTCTAAATCAGCCTCTGCCATCCATGCTGCGGAAGCCTTATCCGGCCATATCACATCACGGTTTCCCCATCTCTTCCGTTCTGAACATTCGAGATAGACGTTGTGTAGATTATTGAACCACTTATCGAGATAATCAGATGGCCGGTTCAATTCTTTACCCGCAGTGGCTCTCTTCCAGGCTTCAAGCATTTCGCTGAGAGCTCGGCTATTCTTGCTCCGTGTGATCTCTACCATAAGAGCACTCATTACCTCATCACGCGCCTGCTTTGCTTCATCTTCAGGCATGATTGATGCTTGTCCGGCCAGCCCAAGTTCAAACGGAAAACAGCGCGCCACGGAAGCGAAAAAACTATCGATCGTGCCCAGTCGCAATCTATCCATTGAGTTAATCACCCTCCGCAACTGTGCCAGTGCGACACCCGGTTGCGCAAGTTCATCGACATAACCTGCGGCACTCTCTGGATCAGCGGCAAGCTCGGCAAGTTTTTGCAGGATACGCTCAAAAAACTCTCTCGCTGATTTGCGAGTGAAGGTCATGGCTACAATGCTCTCCGGTGCCTCGTCGAGTGCCAGTAAGCGTAAGTAACGTCGCACCAATTCATAGGTCTTACCCGAACCGGCTGAAGCTCTAATGATCGCGTTGTTAACTTCACTCATACGCACCTCCCGCTATTAGAAGGCTCGCATCCACACTCAGCAAGGGATCACCTAGCAGAAATTCGTAGTCATCATAATTCACGTCCTTGGACGGTGGCCAGAATTCTCCCGCTTGAAGGTGTCTTACCGCTTCTTCTCCGCACCTCACCGCGTCCGCCACCATATCGTCATCGAGATTAGACCATGATTGCTCACCTGTGTCCGTCACGGTTGCGGGTAACATGAAGTAAGCCGCGCCGATCTCTATTCCAGGATGCTTCTGTCTCAAGGCCCAGACATAGAGTGGTATTTGCACATCCGACCAGCGTCGCGGTTTTCCTTCCCCGTTCTCGTATATAACCCACGGTCTCGACTCTTTATCACCAACCTTGGTGAGATGTGCCTCCATGGGCTTCATCGATTTACCTGTTTTGTAATCCCAGAGTCGCAAGGCCTTGGTGCTAACATGTTGATCGACCCGATCCAGCTTCCCACTGAATGGAACGCCTGCGAGATTGATCCCCCACTCGTCGACTTTTTGCTCCGCATAAATTGTCCGCCAACCTTCTGCGCGAATTTTTGCAAGTATATCTGCCGCTGCTCCCAGACGTTGCCGGGCAGTTTCAAGCTGCAGCTCCACCGGTAGCAGCGGTTGGTCCCCATATCGAGCACGCCATTTTTTTACAATGGAGGCGTCCAGAAACTCCGCCACCACCCGACCATTAGAACACTCCTGCATCGTAGGCTCGATCGCATAATCCTTGAGAGTATCATGCAAGAGATTACCAAACTCCATTACCGTGACTTCACGCATGTGCGCATCCACTGCTTTCATCTTCAAAACACGACCAAGATAATACCGAAAGGGACAAGACAGATACGCACTGATGGCCGAGGGGGAAATGTGCGACAATGCCTTGGTTTGCAGTGGAGGTCGCAATTGAAAACCCAGTTGATGCGGTGGCTCTGCGGTGCTGATCGTGGACTCGTCCTTGGGAAATAAGTGACGCACACGCGCTACCAATGATTCATCGGCACAGTCAAAGAGCAGACGTGAAGGACGCAGAGAATCCCCCTGTTTGTTGGTCTTGCCTAGTACAATCTTGATCGCCCCGTGCCGCTGCCTTTGCTGCACCATGCTGCAAAGCAAAGCACGGTCACGAGCCAGTCGGGACACTTGAGAAGCAAGCCCCAACTGTTGACGCAGCTTGTCAGGTAGGAATGGATCTCCTGTAAGGATGCCCGGCACATACTCTTCATTGAATCCTGTGATGACCAATCCATCAGCGGGCTCCCAAGGTAACTCCAGCCAGCCATGGAGCACAAAGTCTACCTCTCCACGAATGTCAGATAATCGGGTAGACTCCAGTTCACCCAATAACATCCCCAGCAGTTCGATTGCGGATGTCTTCATGACTAGTGCCGACTGAGTATCATCCAACTCCTCTGCCAGTTGCATGGCAGCGCCTGCCAGCTTCACATAGTCCTGATCCGTTTCGCGTTCGGTTTCAAAATCACGTTCACCATAAATCCATTGCAGCAGCGCTTGCAAAGCCACGCGACAACTTCCTCCGCGCCACAGTTCCTCCAGTGATTGCATGCGCTCGAGAATGATTTGCAAGGGCTGATACTTTTCCTCTCTGGCCAGTGTGATCGCATCCTCCAAGGTCGGCGACAGATGTTCTGCATGAAAATCATCAAGCAAATGCAACAGCCTACTCTGACTGATTTCCTCGGAGAACACGACACGAAGTGCATCATCTAGTTTAAGAAAAGTCGCGAGTTCATGCCAGGCTCCAGATTGCACCAGCCGTTGCCAAACCCTAATAAGCTCAAGAAACACATGTGTCGCAGCAGTCCGACCGGCGGGATCGAAAGCATGACAGTCTTCCACTGAAAGAGCACATTGCAGATGAGGATTGAGCGAGGGGTCACAGGCTCCCA
>VFKY01000286.1 GCA_009885275.1 Verrucomicrobiota bacterium
CCAATCATGGCACAGGCAAGCAAAGCGCGCTTGGCGATGGGTTCATCAAGAAAGTCGGCAAAAGTAATCATGGGTTGTAAGCGGCCTTGATGTTGTCCTCAGTGTAAACATCCTTCACTTTACCAAAAGCCATCTGCCTTTTAGCGATCAGAAGAACTTCATCAAAAATATCCGGCACCGTCTGAAGATCATGATGACTCGCGATGAGCAATCTACCTTCTTTGGTAAGCTCACGAAACAATTCCACCAGTGTCTCTTGAGCAGGCTTGTCCAGTCCGGTGAAAGGCTCGTCGAGGAGGAGCACATGCGCTTCCTGCGCCAGAGCACGGGCAATGAACGTGCGCTGCTGTTGTCCCCCGCTCAAGGCACTGATCTGCCGCTTTTGCAGATCAAGTAGATTCATCGAAGCTAAAGCACGTTCGACGATATCGGCATCATGCTTGGAATAGGTGCGCCACCAACCGAGATTAGGATAGCGCCCCATCTCCACCAGTCCACGCACCGTGATAGGGAAGTTCCAATCCACATCACCACGTTGCGGCAGATAAGCCAGTTCATGACTGCTCTTCGTTAGCGCTTTCCCACGCCAGAGGATTTTCCCTTTATCGAGTTTGATCAAGCCCGCGAGCGATTTCAGCAAGGTACTCTTCCCCGCACCATTGGGTCCGATCAAGGCCAGACTGCGTCCGCATTCGGTGGCAAAATTGATGTGTTCCAGAGCCAGAACTTCACGATAACTCACCTGTAACTCACTGACTTCAAGACGATGATGAGCCGCACAACTGTGAGAACTGTCTCCCCAGCAGATATGGCCATCAGTATGGTGATGATCAGGCATGGTCACCAGAGATAGGGAAGAATTTCATGAAGCTGAGTGCCAATGCTCCAGCGGGTGTGCGATTTTGCGTCCAGACCATCCGGCTCCAGTTCAATCGTCACCGCTGTCTCCGGTGTGCCCACTTGCCATGAGACATCCAACATGAGATCGATGCCCTCAGAGGGAATATCCATTTCAGTTCGAATATCCAGCGGTGAAATCAGAGGAACTGCTGGAATCAGCTCCCTGTCACCAATCTTCAATGAGAGAGATTTAGGGACATGGGCAAATCGTATGCGCAACAGCATCTCTGTTTTGATCGACGCAGTTATCGGAACTTCTGTTTTAGTCATCACGATATCCTGCCGTGCGAAAGTGAGCTGCGCCAGAGGAATGGCGAACAGCGCAAAGGCTACGGCGAGAAGCACAAGATGGATGGGAGGAGCGCCGCGCATGGAGACAAGCAGGAAACTACAATGAATTAAGGATCGGGGGAGGAAGATGTCTAGAGCCCTTTTAAAATAACCCGTTTACTTCAAAGCTTCGACGATGGCACTCACATTATGCTTCAACATGGTCTCGAAATCGTGAGCGTGAATGGAAGTGCCATCAGCCACCAGTTCCTTGCCGATCTTGGCACCAGTCTCACGCGTGATTTGAGTGAGTACCTTGGGGTTGGCTTGATCCTCCGGAAAGACAGCGCGAATTTTGTGGTCACGAATCAACTTGATCGCTTCCACAATGTATTGCGCGGAGACTTCATCCTCACGCCCAAGCCCGAGAAGAGGCAGACTCTTAAAGCCATACTCTTTGCAGAAGTATCCGAAGGCGGAATGTGCAGTCACCAGCTTCCGTTGGTCACGCGGGATGGTGGCGATCTGCTGTTGAGCCCAGCTTTTCAGTGCCGCAAACTTTGCCTCGGCAGCAGTGGCATTTGCTTTGTAAGCATCCGCATTCGCAGGATCAGCCTTGGAAAACTCATCCGCGAGAATACGGGCAGCGCGCTTCATGTTGTCTGCGCTATGCCACCAATGAGGATCAATCCCTCCCGCGACATGAGCGGGGCAACACATGAACACCTCACTCCCTGCCGATATCTTCAGCGAGGGAATGAGCTTGCCAACTTCGACAATTTTCACGTTAGGGCCGAGACTGTCCCCCAACTTATCGAGGAAACTCTCAAGATGTTTGCCCGAAGCCAGCACCATGCTGACACCCTTGATTCCAGCGAGATCCTTTGAGGTGGGTTCAAAGTGATGACTGTCGCCACCAGGCTTGAGTAAATCGGTCACCACCATGTTCTTGCCTCCCACCTGACGGGCAAGATCACCGATGAGAGGGTGCAGCGCAGCGACCTTGAGTTCAGCGTGAGCCGCAGTCGCAAACACACCGCAGGTTGCTAGAGTCATGTATAGTAGAATCGATTTCATAGTGATAGGTAGGGATGGTTAACGGACTTCAGCACCGCCCCAGTTGAATCCAACCTGCGCCCAGATACTGTGCTCGTCGTCGAAATCATTGGAGTGATCATAGTTGTATTGCAAACGAAGTTTCACCGTGCGTGCTTTGTTCAAATGATAAGTCACTCCGGGACTGACCCTAAAACGTCGATCAAGTCCTGCTGCTGCAATGCCTTCAACAAATTCACCGCGCAGACCAAACTCAAGGCCATTGCTGAGACCATAGGCAAGTGATGTGTATAAGCCAAATTCATCAAGGTTGCCAGCGTGCGGTTTCTCCTCATGGCTTTCACCACCTTCTTCTTCGTCCGCTACTTCACCTGGAAGGTGACCGCTGACAGCGTCGAAGCTGCGCAGCATCGCTTCCGTGCGCCAGCGCAAGTATTTGCCACCAGACTCATAGCCGTTCTGCCGCCATTGATACTCGAAGTGAGCACCGTAAATCTGCGTGGTCTTGCCCCAAAGATTATCACCCCATGCGCCACTAAGTCCTGCGCGGAATTGATGAAAATCGTTGTAATCAAACAGGTTCGTCCAGTTCACGACCGTGATGACATCATCAAATGTCGCCCCTTCTGCTTCATATTCCGGTTCAATTTCCGGCTCTGCGTGAGCCTCCTCCTCACGCTCAGGAGCCACTCCCACACTCACATTGATGAGTGAAGTCCAACTCACGGGTAACTTCCAGCTAACCTCGCCACCGATGCTAGTAAGTCCATCCTCACCAAGAAAGCGACCATTCACGAGATATTGATCAGCCCAGTCAAACCCATGTGGATGATAAGTATTCTGAATGCCCATGCGATTGTAGTAACGTCCACCACGAAGCTCGAAACCGCCGGGTAAATTCTTGAGCTTGACGAACCATTCCTCTTGTTCCCCTGCCCACTTGTCATCAAGGTCAATCTTCGCTGCGTATGCATAGAAGGCTTCAATGTATTCGTTCGCACGAAGTGCCGCGCCAAACTCAATATTGGAGATTGTCCATCCTTCGCGATCAGGATCGTGGTGGCCAACCACCAAAGTCTCAGGATCCGCAGTAGAACCACCGTAAATGGAATCAAAGTGGACATGCGGAAACAACACGCCACCGAGGGAAACGCCATCACCTGTGAGCCAGTTTACTTCCGGGGCTATCGGTTGTGGGGAGCTCTCATGCCCTTTGCCATCTGTGTGTTTGGAAGTTCCTGCCCATAAGCTCATGGAAACAAGCGAGACAGATGCTAGTATAGAATAACGAATACTAAGAAAGTTTCTTGTGATCATGGGGATCTGTTTAAATTAATTTAAACGCAACTATAACGCGTTTAGAATATAACGCAATCAAATTGCATTTCATTGGCCTACAAAATTGTGATGACGTCCATCGCAGCATGAGGTTCGTTCCCAAAGCGTGAGTCATAATTTTGAAAAACACGATCTGCTAACCTGTCACCTCTGTGACAGGTCTTTTCCATGTCTCGCGAATCGAGCGGGTGAGTGCCCATGCAATGAGGTCTCACTCTCCAGTGAGCAGACGGAATGGATTGCCTTCCAAACGAGAGATGAATGCATCTGTGTGCGATGTTTGATCGGGTTGCGCGATAAGTTCATGGCAACTGAAAATGGGGACGAAACCTTGCTGTAAATGAAGCTCATTAGTGTCAGCGACATTGAGCAATTTCCTTGAAAAGATGTCTCTGAACGACTGACTCAAACATCATCGCCCATGATTTCCCCCTCCCGACGACAATTTCTTAGCACCATGCCCGCTGGCGTCATGGGCTTCATCCTATCCTCGAGCTCCAACGTTTTGGCTGAAGAATCCCATTATCAGGGTCGCCTTCCCTGGCGCACCGTGTTTGTCGGTGAAGAAAAATTTCAAAGTGTTTGCACGCAAGCGCAACGCGGCAACTGGGCTAGCCTGCCCATCAGTCAGCGCACTGCCACCGTCGGCAAAGCCTTGCTGGGCTGTTCCTATGGCAACTATACTCTGGAGATTCATGATCGGATTGAATCCCCCTCCGTAAATCTAAATACTCTGGACTGCTGGACTTTTTACGAAGCTTCACTGGCTTTCTCCCGCATGATTCGCTCACGTCCTGCGCCCTGGGCCGGAACAGACTTGCTCCGCTATATTGAACTGGAGCGTTACCGTGGCGGGAAATGCGATGGCTCATACCTGAGCCGGATGCATCAGTTAGAAGAAGTTTTTCACGACAACGAACGCCGTGGTCTCGGCACGAACATCACTCGCTCTCTCGGTGGCGTGCGAGTGCAACGTGAAGTGCGGGAAATGCAGATCGCCTGGAAGCAGTATCGGTATCTCAAAAATGACCCTTCCCTGCTTAAAGGCATCGCTCGTGTCGAGGAACGCGTCTCCAGCTTGCCAGTGAGTTACATCCCGAAGCATCGTGTCGCAGGCATTGAGCATCTCCTTCATGACGGGGATGTTCTGGCCGTAGCCTCGACCGATAAAACTGCCTACACCTCGCATGTGGGACTGGCCTTGCGGAAAGGCGATACCTGTCGCTTCATGCATGCGACCTCAAGTCGCGACAAAGGACGCTGCTGCATTATTGACTCGCGTATTTCTCAATACCTTGCAGAAAAATCGAGCAACATGGGTCTGATTGTTTTCCGACCGGGTGAGGCCACGGCATAAAGATTTTTGAAACACTAATGATCTCCTTATCTCTCAATCATTAGTGCTCATGAGTGGTTAAAAAAACACTTAGCCACCCGCCAAATAAGCTTCAATCTCTGGGGCGCAATTGCTACACAAGACGTCACAGGGTTCCCCTTGCGAAATGACTTCTCCCGCTCCATCGCGCAGACAGATGCAGGCAAGTTGATCCGCTAGTTGACGAGCCTGACGGACGTTATGAGTTACAAGAACGATGGTGTGTGTTTTCTTCAAGCGCACGATCAATTGTTCAATAGCTTCGGTACTCTTCGGATCAAGCGCACTGGTTGGCTCATCCATGAGGATTACTTCCGGCTGCGAGGCAAGGGTGCGGGCCAGACAGAGACGTTGCTGTTGCCCCACGGATAACCTCAGGGCTGGCTGATGAAGGCGATCTTTGACCTCATCCCACAATGAGGCTTCTCGGAGAGCCTGCTCCGCCACTTCTGGCAATGCAGATTTTTGGATGACACCCAGATGCTTCACTCCGAAAACTACATTTTGAAAAACGCTTTTTGGAAACACAATGGGTTGCTGAAATAGAATACCAATACGCGAACGAAGTGCATCGGCATCAACCGTCGGACCATGAATAGATTCTCCATGAAACCGCACAACTCCGCTCACCTTCAAAGCGGGAGTCAATTCCAAGAGACGATTCAAACACTTCAGTAATGTGCTTTTCCCTGCACCGGATGGACCGATCAGGCCAAATACCTGTTTCTCATGAATGGATAGCGAAACCCCTCGCAACAGCGTACGAGAACCGGCGGTAACAGTGAGAGACTGTGTTTGTAGAATAGGTTCAGCCATGATGAGCTTCTTCGTGAATCTTAAGACGTGCAGGCAGAGCGATGAGACTGAGCAAAAAAACAATGCCCAACAAGGATAAAGCCGTGCCCCAAATTTTGGCACTGACACTGGGATCGAAAGAATCCTGGGCAAGAATAAAAATGTGATAAGGCAGGGAAAGCACCGGGCTTTCCTTCACTGCGTTCGGCACAGTTGCTCCCGCAAAAATCGTGGCGGTGAACATGATGGGGGCCGTCTCCCCAGCCGCTCTCGCCAGCCCAAGCAACGTACCGGTGACGAGTCCGTTAATGCTTTGTGGCAGAATGACGAATCGAATAATCTGACTCTGTCTCAAACCAAGTCCAGCAGCCGCTTCGATGTAGCATGACGGCAAACTCGCAATGCGCTCGACAAGCGCAACCGTAACCGTGGGAACAATAATCAGGCCCAGTAGAATACCACCACTCAACCATGATTTACCCCAGTCAAGATAGTGCACAAATACGATGAAACCCATGATGCCAAAGAGAATGGAAGGCACTCCATTGAGCACATAAATGAGCAAAGTGAGATGACTCCGCCAGCGATTTCCCTGAAGATAAACCCCATGCAGCAACGCAAGACCAAGGGCAAGTGGCGTGCTCACTACCACCGTGGTGGCCAACAGAATTAGGGTGCCGAGAATGTTGTAGAAAATGCCACCGTCAGCGCCGACCAGTAGAATCTGCTCGGTGAAGAAACGCCACGAGATGGCAGGCCATCCACGCTGAACAATGGCCCAGATCAGCGTCATGAGTACACTGCAACAAGCCAGCGCACACAGCCCGGTGAAAAAGCGAAACCCATGATGGATCAGCTTACGATGCATGATCGCTCCTTTGTAGGTAAGCACCAAACCAGGTTATAAGCGTGACGATCACGAGGAGAATTACCCCCAACCCCACCATCGCCCCCCAGTGCAGGGGATTTCCATACGCGATGTTCGTTTCGGAGCTTCCAAGTTTGCTCGTCAGAGTTTGACCTGATTCGATAAGCGGTTGCAGTGAAAATAGCGACTGCGGCCATTGATTGTCCTGTCTGCCAATCACGAGAAAAACCGCAATGGTTTCCCCCATCGCGCGTCCCAATCCCAGCAGCACCGCCGCAAACAATCCGCGACTCGCTTGTGGCAGCGAAACATGCAGCACAACCTCCGTCCCATTGAGCCCGAGTCCCCGTGCGGCATGACGCTGCGTCGCTGGCACGCTGCGCAAGGCATCATCCGACAGTGTCATGATTGTTGGTAGAATCATCAATGCCAGCAACACTGCCGCAGTAAACAGCGTGTCACCACTGAGCGGATCAAAAGGTGCCAGCAACTCATAAATCCAATTTCGCAGCATCAAAATGCCAAGCAGTCCATAAACGACCGAGGGAACTCCTGCCAACAATTCAATGGTGAGCTTCACCATCAAACGAAATCTAGCGGGTAAAAACTCAGCCGTAAAAATGGCGGCACCGATTCCCACAGGTGTTGCCAGTACCAACGCGCCGATTGACACCACCAGCGTACCGTAAATCATCGAAGCCGCCCCAAACTCCTGTTGGCGGTAAAACCACTTTGCGCCGGTCGCAAAACTGAACCCTTCGTGCTGCCACACCGGCAGACTCTGCATCAATAATAGGAGCGCCATCGCCAGCACCGTAAGCACAGTGACGCCGGAGAAAAACCAAATAGCGATGCGAGTCATGTTCAGGAATACCGCTCGTAAATCAGGGCAGTTTATTTCAATTCCGCCAACGTCAGATAACCGTGCTTCTTCACCAACGCCTGTCCGCGTCCACTGAGTACAAAATCGACCAATAACTTGGCTTCGCCCGCGGGTGCCCCATTGGACAGCAAGAACAGTGGGCGACTCATGGGATATTTGTGTGTGGCGATGGTTTCAGAGGTGGCTTGAATAACCTCACCCGTCTCTGATTTTAACCCCAATGCAAACACCGTTTTTCCATCCGCCCATGAAGAAGAAAGCTGGGAGAGCGCACCTTTGGTGGACGCCACTTTGTTACGAGTTTCCTCGTTGCCACCCACTTCGGGAAAACTCACCTGCGGTGCGAGCTTGGGGTTCCCGTAGATCCAATGCACAAACACTTCCCAGGTGCCACGTCCCGGTTCTTTGTTGAAGAAAGCAATGCGCCTGTCTGGTCCACCGACATCCTTCCAGTTCTTGATGGCTCCTTCATAAATACCTTTCAGTTCCGCCTTGCTGAGAGCCTTCACGCCCCCATCCCAAACATCAGCGGAAACAATCATCGCCACCGCATCTTCACCAATGTGAATTTCCTTGTAATCACACTTCGGAAATTTGGCTCGATCATCATCACTGATATGCTTGGAAGCCATCCCCAATTGAACCAACCCCTCACCGAGCATCGAAATGCCGCCGCTGCTGCCGCCTTGGGTATCAATCTGTATATCCATTTTCATCTCCGCTCGAAGAATCTCCGAGGCTTCTGCCACCGGTAGATTGACCGTGGTGGAGCCATTGATTTTAAGGGTGCCAGCTTCCAGCGGGGACGCCATGAGCATGCCAGCAACAATGATATGATGTATTCGCATATATGCTCATTTGCGCATATTAACACACCACTTTCAAGCGATTTGAAATCCTGCGCACTTATTTAGGCAATTTTGAGAAATCAAACTGGCAGCACCCCAGATCGAGAACGTGATCATTTTTTACAAGATGACTCTTAAAATCTACCGCCAGTGAATAGAGGCGCTGCTGGCCGTTTTTCTCAAGTTGCAGCAATCCTGCTTCACGTAGGACACGAAGATGCTTGGAAACATTGTATTGCGTCACCTGCAACTCCTCGGCTACCTCATTTACACAGCACTTCTTTTTAAGAAGCATCCGCACAATTCGCATGCGGTTCTCCTCTCCAAGAGCCTTCAGAGCATTGATACAGTCAAATCGCTTCGCCACGTTCATGTTGTAACGGATGAATATAACTCAATCAAGTTCCATGAAAATCTTTGTCGAGTTTCGGTTAATCCTGTCTAAATAATAGCTCCTTCACCTGCTCCACCTCTGACAAGTCATCGAGCAATGCCCATGCCTGATATGCTTGTAAGGCGGCACGTTCAAACTTGCCGGTCGCCACCGCAACGCACCGCGCCCCCATCGCATGAGCACAGGCGATATCTTTGGGAGTGTCGCCAATCACAATGACCTGATCCGGGCGAAACTTGTAACTGGTAGCAGCTTCCATTCGTGTGACCGCGACTGGACCAAGCAGATTGCGATGCTCCCCATCCTCACCGAATCCACCTTCTTGGAAATAATGCGCTATCTCAAAACGCTCCAATTTAAGTTTCGCACCCTGTCGAAGATTGCCTGTAAGAAGTCCGATAGCAAACCGATCATCCATTGCAAGTTGAGCCAATAGAGAAACGACACCAGGCAGCAACTTTCCAGGCGAATCCTCATGATGAAGCCTGCGCCGCAGATGTCCCAGATAGCTGAAACAATACGCTTCCACCTTGCTCTCCTCATAGGAGCGACCTGCATCAGCAAACAGTTTTCGGATCACTGCACCGTCAGTTGCACCAGCCAAATCAAGTGGCGGGAGATTCTCGCGTTTCACTTCTAGCACTTCCTCTGCGGCATCAAGCAGAGCTGAACCGCCAGCACCGCCCGTGTCGAGCAAGGTGCCGTCGATATCAAAAAGAAGTAGCCTTTGATTCATGACCAATGCTTAAGCTGCATCAGTCTTTATCTGGGGAGCTTGCTCCTGATGCTGGACATGACCTTCATCCTCTTCATGCACATTGTCCTCTTCTTCTGGATTGATGAACTTGCCGTGCTTGAAGTTTGCAAATTTACGAACTCGTTGCTTTTCAGGCAACGGCGTGATTTGCATGTTAATGTTACGT
This sequence comes from Verrucomicrobiota bacterium, assembly GCA_009885275.1. GTDB lineage: Bacteria > Verrucomicrobiota > Verrucomicrobiia > Verrucomicrobiales > Verrucomicrobiaceae > Verrucomicrobium. Next base: position 9,651 of record VFKY01000286.1, read on the forward strand.
CCTGCCATCTTGGGGTCTTGATCGAGACTTCCCATCGTGATGAGATCTTCACGTATGCGCTTGGCCAGTTGGAATCCGATCTCTTGGTGAGCCATCTGACGCCCCTTGAATTGCAACTGCATGCGAACCTTGTTCCCCTCTGCAAGGAACTCCTCTGCATGGAAAATTTTGATGAGGTAATCGTGAGGATCAATACCGACGCGGAACTTTAATTCCTTGAGTTTGCCTCCTTTTTGGGCTTTCGCGGCCTCCTTCTTTTTCTTCTCTTGTTCGTATTTGAATTTGCCGTAATCGACAATTTTGCAAACCGGTGGATCAGCGCTGGCGGAAATTTCCACTAAATCCAGTCCGCGATCCTTTGCTGCACGAATGGCCTGTCCAGTGGGCATAACACCCATTTGTTGGCCACTCTCTCCGTCAATCACTCGCACTTTCGGTGCGCGGATACGGTCGTTGATACGGGTTTGATCTGCAAAGCGACCTCCGCGATTGAAGCCTGGTCTTGGTCTATTGAAGCTAGGGTTTATAGCGCACCTCCGGTGGGTTGATGATAAAATGACATTCCATTTGAAATGTCAAAATTGAGAAGCATGGCCACAATAGGCTTCATACGAAAAACAGTTAACATACGGCAATCGACAACTCTTTCACACCTGTTTTATTACAAGTGAGGCGATGATAATATGTTATCTCTAGCATGCTGCTTTAAAAATTCCGGAGGGTTACCTGTTGGCAAAATCCATTCCGTGGTTCTGTGATAGGCTAATTTGTTAGAATGGCAAGACTAAAATTTACAGGATTCAAGTTCTCTGACCACCCAATCCCCGCAATATGACTTCCATAATGTCTATAAAAAACAAAATTATATGTTTGGCTCTACTGATATTCAGTCAGAGCTTTAACAAGGTTAACGCCTGGTCAGAGGGTGGGCATCGTGTGATTGCGCTCTTGGCTTATGAAACGCTCAGCCCATATCAGCGGACGAGCCTCACCGAATTACTGCGCCATCATCCTCGATTTCATGAGGATTTTGAACTTCACATGCCACTCAAAATTGATCAAAGCTCTGAACTAGAGCAGCAACGCTGGATATTCACTCAAGCAGCTATTTGGCCCGATTTAGCGCGAACCTTTCAGGAACCCGCATATGCACTTTACCATCGCTCAAGATGGCATCACATCAATTTACCCGTCTTTCTAAATGAGGCGTCAGCTCATGATTTGAGAACTAAGATCAAGACCAATCAACAAATGGAATGGCGCGAAGGGAGCGATCCGACTTGGAACAATGCAGCTCAATCCATCGACATGGCGATAAAAAATCTCCATTCATCATCGATCGCTGATGCTCAAAAAGCTCTCATGCTATGCTGGCTGATTCACTTAGTTGGAGATATTCATCAGCCACTGCATTGCGTGAGTTTGTTTTCCTCTCACCAATTCCCAAACCTTCAATATGGGGACATGGGTGGCAATGAAATTCCAATCGCAGGTAAAAACCCTTTGCGACCTCAAACCCTGCATTCGATTTGGGATGGGTTGCTCGGTTACGATAGTTCCATGAACGATCTGCGAGCTCGAGCCAGTCGTTTTCTTCAGGATGAAACGCAACGATCTGAAATAAGCAAATACCTAGCCATTTCAAGTATTCCACAATGGATTGAAGAAGGACGACAACTTGCTGCGACTTACGCTTACAGCAGTGATGTTCGTGAAAAACTCACCGGAATGAAAGCAGACAGCATCATGCCTGTCTCCCTGTCAGAGAACTACCTGCGACAGGCTGGAGCCATTGCACGACTGCGTGCCTGTGTCGCCGGTCAACGACTAGCCAAAATACTGAGTGAACGAGAGTTGCGCCTATAGCCATGCAAAGATTGCCCCCTGATACTATGGCTCTGTTACTTCAATGCGGACTCGGCGAGGCCTGATGACAAGCATCAATTTCTTTTCTCGTAGCTCGACCTTCTAAAGTCGAGTCCTCCTGATCCTCTCTCGACATTGGAATGTCGAGCTACCTCTCACCCAACACCTTCGACCTCAAATCCCTCAGCGCACACAATCCGCCAAAGTCTGCACCCTTCATCGGACGCGCTCCATCTGTTCGCGTTATGCCAAATCGATGGCGCTGACTCTCAAACACCTCGTCCACATACTCCCGATCACCGCTCCGGCGGTGAAGTAACGCACTCGACAGTGCAGCATTTTCTTTCGTGTCAATTGAGCAGCCCGCTTCCGCTCCTTCTCCACCGCGGCGCTCGTCATCCCATTTCGGCGTTTCGTGCCTTGGGTTGCTGTCGCCGCTTGTTTCAATTTTTTCACAGACTCGTCTTCTGTGTCCGCGGTGCCCTCTACCGCCACTCGGTATAGCTCCAAGGATAGTCCTTGGGATCGGTGACTAGTCCGGCTCTCACAGGGTTCAAGTCGACGACGCGAGAGACGCAGTGGTAATAAGCGTGCGCCCACTCATCAGGGGCCTTGAGTCGAGAAGTAGTGACGGCATCTTGCCGTCAGCATCGGCAGATGAAAACAAGACGGTAAGATGCCGTCACTACCAGCAAACGATGGAGCAAAGAAGGATGCATTGGAGTCGGCAGCAGGCGGTCGTGGAAGCATCGATAATAAAGGGGCTAGTTGGGGGGTGCCATCCGCGCTTTGTGCGCGCCCAGCATGGACACAGTCTTAATGGGGTTTGAGCCCACTGTATGAAAACCAGACATGACGAAAACATACTCAGAAAATACCAGCCAAAGACAAGGTTCAACGAGTGATCGTTGGGCTGAAAGAAGACTACGCAAAACCTACGATCTGATGAACAAGATCGCTTTCATCAACAATATTTTCTGAGTCCGGGGGCACTTACTGCCTAAGACTCTCCGGCCCTACCGTATTTGAGGTAGAACTGATTTTGAAACAGTTCCCCGGGATCATACTTTAGTTTTAGATCGAAGAATTCGCGGGCCTGCGGATACGCACGATTAAACTGCTCTATTGTTGCATGCAGTCGGTAGGGTAAATAGTAGCGCCCTTCGTGCTCGATGGCAGCATCGATTAGGTCGCACGTAAGTGCTTCCATGCTGCGCTCGCCAGATGTTGATTTTTTTTGGACAAATAACATTACGAAGGCGATCATAGGCTGGTCCGCGTAGCGAAGAAACGTGTCGGTGTCTTGGTTCGCGCTGCGAACCGTTACGTTGAGCAAATTGGCCCTGTGTTTGGGGATGATGTTTCGCATCGCTTCGACAAATCCAACGACACGATGCCGCGGGACAAAGTACTCGTGCAAGATGTCGGTCGATTCGGTGGAGCGATTTTGGAGCGCCTCGACGCCTTCGTTCAATAACTGGTTTCGAGAGAAAATCTTACCGGCCAAAGCTGGCTGCAGCTTGGTCTCGGCACTCCAACGCAGTTCTTTCCCGTAGTCGTCTTCGGCCGAGCCTCGAAAGACGGCACGCCGCAGTCCGGCTGTTCTTGGCTCGGACAGCGATGGGATATCGTCACCTGGATCCCTAAA
>VFKY01000169.1 GCA_009885275.1 Verrucomicrobiota bacterium
AAACCACTGAGCACGATACGACGCTCAGAAAGTAATCCATCAGACCCTGGTTTGGTGAGATGGAGTAACTCCGTGCTGGCACCGATAAAGCAACCTCCTGTGTTGTCCGGGGCGACACCAGCGGGGATTAATAACTTGTCAGCCACAATGCGTGAGACATCAGCCACCCCATCACGATTAGTATCCTCTAGTAGCAAAATACGATCATTACCTGTCGATGGACCAAACTTAGAAGAATTTCCTTCCATCAGCGCACCGAGGTCGTCGGGGTTAACCTGCGGATAGGTGTTCGAGGTTGCGACCCAGAGGCGCCCCGAAGTGTCCCAATTCATATTAACCGGTTTTTCAAGTTGTGGATTCTCGGCGAAGAGCGTCATCTGAAGACCATTATCCAGAGTAAATTCAGGGTGTGGTAACGGCGACAACACCGTCAACTTGGTGTCACTCGGTGGCTCAGGCGCCAGCGTGCTGGGTTTACCCGCGGCAATACCAATGACGTTGGCTTCCGCTTTATCGACGAGTGGATCAAACTTGGGGATTTCGACCGCATTACGCCCCTGTTCACCTTTGCGAAAGCCGAAGATGTAAGTGTAGTTCGCCGGCCGACTGCGATGGAAAAAGAGCGCATTCTTACGTAGGATCGCCTCACGCAATGTGCGCTGCACCGGAGTCTCAGTATCCCAGTTAGCACCTTCTGTCTTCCATCCCAACTGCGAAGCAAAACTCTCCGAAAGAGCACGCAAACCACGAGGGCTAAGATGAATGCCGTTGTCCGTGCCCTGAGCGAGATCGATGCCCGCAGTCTTTTTCCATTCACCACGAATAAAAGGCGATTGCTTTTCGGCAGCAAGTTGTTCCAACACTTTTTCATACTCAGTGAGAAGCGCGTTATGCTCGGCCGGATCTGGTAAGCCGGGTCTGGTGGCGCGCAGATCTTCATGACGGATCGGTCCGACGAAAACAAATCTCACTTTACCTCCGGGACTGGACTGAGTGATCAAATCCATCAGTGCGAGCATTTCACGCCGAAACTTTTCAGGACTATGCTCCAATCCATAGCGCACTGGGTCAGGATTGAGCGCAGGGTCATTTTTGCGATAGGTTAGATCATCCAAACTCGCCGCCATTCCATAACCAAGAATCGCTACCGTCGGCTTCACCACCTCGAGTTGTTGCTTGAGACTTTCCACTCCCTTAGCCACGGGATCGAAGCTGGCGCGCGACGCACCCAGGGGACTGTCTCCACTGTAGCCAAGATTACGCACCGCAAAGTTACGCCCCGGAAACTCCTGTCTCATGCGGGACTCAATATAACCAAAGTTGTTTTCACGCTCGATCAGCACATCACCGATAAGCAACACGCGGTCACCATCTATAATATCGAGCTTTTTATCCGCGGATAAGAGCGGGGTACAGAGGATGCTTGTGAGAGCGGCGATTGAGAAGATGCGGTGTGTATTCATGATGATACGATTTGTGAAATAAAAAATAGATGCGGTTGAGCCCAAGGATTCAGGCAAAGAAAATACCAGTCGCTCGCTTCATGCGAGGATTTCTGAAATAACATGGCCGCCAACATCCGTGAGACGGTAGTCGCGACCGTTGTGACGGAAGGTTAGTTTCTCGTGATCGATACCCATAAGGTGTAACAGGGTAGCGTGAAGATCGTTGACGTGGACTTTGTTTTCTACGGCTTTGTATCCGAACTCATCGGTAGCGCCATGGTGATAACCGCCTTTGACTCCGCCACCAGCCATCCAGATGGTGAAGCCCTTGGGGTTGTGATCACGACCAACAGTACCTTGCGAATCGGAGGTGCGACCAAACTCACCGCCCCATATGACAAGCGTTTCATCGAGCAATCCACGGCCAGCGAGATCAGCAAGCAATGCTGCAGCAGGTTGATCAGTAGCGGCACCGCAAGCGCGGTGATTCGTCTCGATGTTGTTGTGACCATCCCAGGGCACATCGTCCACAGCCCCATCACCTCCGGCATTCTTGCCTGCGAATATTTGGACAAATCGCACCCCGCGCTCAACGAGTCTGCGCGCAGTCAGGCACTGACGCGCAAAGACTTCACAGTTCTTGTTGTCAATGCCGTAGAGCTTCTTCGTAGCCTCACTTTCCTGATTGATGTCGAGGGCCTCCGGCGCGGCAGTTTGCATGCGGTAGGCAAGCTCGAAGGAGTTGATACGTGCTGCTAAATCTGGCTGTTGAGTACGAAGCAGCGCATGCTGTTGGTTCAGCTCATTAATCAAATCGAGCGAGGATCGTTGCTGCGCGACACTTACACTTTGCTGACGCGAAAGGTTATCGATGACTCCGTTGCGCCGTGCATCGAGCGTAAGTGCCTGATAGGATTTTGGTAGGAATCCAGTGGACCAAATTTGGTCATCTCCGCGAGGACGTCTTTCGTGCATGACCACAAAAGAAGGCAGATTCTGATTCTCAGTGCCGAGGCCATAGGTAAGCCACGCTCCGGCGCTCGGACGTCCTGGCTGGCTATCTCCACACATCAACTCCATCGAGGCAGGAGCATGATTATTAGCTTTCAAATGCATGGAGTGAATGAAGGCCATTTTGTCCACATGCTGCGAGAGGTGTGGAAAGATACTCGACACCCATGAGCCAGATTCGCCATGCTGCTTCCAGTCAAAAGGTGATTTCAAAATCTTACCACTGGTGGTGAAGAATCCGGTTTTGGCATCACTTCCAGGCAGCGGCTCACCATTGCGTTTTTGGAGCTCAGGCTTGTAATCCCATGTGTCCACCTGCGATGGCGCGCCAGTCATGAACAGCCAGATCACGGACTTTACTTTTGGAGCGAATAAGGAAGGACGTAAGGCCATGGGATCACTAGACGAAGTAGCGCCATAGGCTTGCTGCTCCTTGAGCATTGAAGCGAGCGCCAGTGAGCCGAAGCCGAGACCGGTGCGCTGCAAAAACTGTCGGCGCGACGGAAGCAGCGCGTGTCTGGAAGTGAGATCGTTAAACATAGTGAGAGAATTTAAAGTCTTGCCTATTCAGCTAGTCCACATAGATGAATTCATTAAGACACAGGAGCGCATGACAAAACTGGCCCATCGCTATCTTTGCTGAGTCAGGCTTGTTGCCGAGGAGTTGGGTTTGCTGATCAATGAAAGCCTTCATTCGTTGCGTTTCATTGGCTTCAGGCAGACGACCCAGTGCGAACTCATACGCCTTACTGATAACCCCCTCCGTGCCATTGGGGTTCGTGGCCATGATGCGATTAAGCAATTGCTCGGCGAGGTCGCGCACGAAGGTAGAGTTCATCACAGCCAGCGCTTGTGTAGGCACCGTGGTGGTGCCGCGATCACCGATACTTTGGTTCGGCTCAGGAGCATCAAACATGGTCATGAAAGGTACCAACTCGCTGCGCTTCACCCGTAAATAGACGCTGCGACGACCGCTCTCGTTATTCGTCTCGGAAGGACCATACATGCTGACGTCCAGCTTACCACCAAGTTGCAACAAGGTATCGCGAATAGCCTCCGCCTCCAAGCGCCGTGGGGGGCGCTGCGCCCATAAGTGATTTTCAGGGTCACGCTGCAAGCTAGCGGAATTCATCTCACTAGATTGGGTGTAAACAGCGCTTTGGAGGATGAGACGGTGAATGGGTTTGATATGCCACCCGTTTTTTATGAGTTCGGCCGCAAGCCAATCGAGCAATTCGGGATGCGTGGGCTTTTCGCCCTGAGTGCCGAAGTCATTGCTTGTAGGCACGATGCCGCGTCCAAAATGCTGACGCCACAAACGGTTCACGATGACTCTTGCGAGCAATGGTCCGGCACCTGCCTCTGCATCGGTCATCCAGTTTGCCAATGAAAGGCGTGGATGCACAGCGGGTTGCTTGGCCTCGGTCGGCGGCACCCACTTTTTTTCCGCATCGTCAGAACGCATCAGCACCTGAATGAAGTTAGGGTTGGCTTTACCGTCCTTACGATCCACCTCACCACGGCGAAGAAAATACACATCCTGACCGCCGTTTTTTGTGGTGTAAACCTCGGTCAAAACAGGCTTTGGACGCTTAAGTTCGTGCTCAGTCACCGCAGCGGTGAGTTTCTGCCCTCGCTCATCAAAACGAATGAACCATCGCGTCATGGTCGCGGGTGCGGCCTTGGCATCAACAAGCGCACGCATTTCGCGAAGATTCTGCATGTCTTCCGCATCAGCAAGTTGCGCCGCAGTGCTGCCATTACTGAAGGCCAATCTGATACGCCCGAGGCCAAAGTGATTACTGAATTTCAGTTGGATCTCAAATTCCGTGCCCCCCTCAAATCCCACCTCCGCACCTACGACCTCAAAAATCGCAGCGTGATCTTTGCCCATCTGTGGAGCGACACCCCATCCGGTATTTGGACTATTATCAAGCGCCTGAGCAAACTCATACCCCTTTTGCTCAAATGAAACGGCACCCACTTTGAGATCCAACGGCACTGCCTTGGCCTTATTGTTAGCATCAAGCGCCTTCGCAATAATTTTCACATCACCAAGGACGAAGTTCCCATTACTGGATAATCCGGGACCTTTAGATGGTAACGCAGGATCACTCAACGCATCGAGTCGGAATGCACGCACGCCTTTCTGATGAGTGACAACCTTGATCGTGTAAACATCATCCTTCTCTCTGTTTCCGGTATAGA
>VFKY01000248.1 GCA_009885275.1 Verrucomicrobiota bacterium
CTGTGCCGTCATCGCGGGTTTTATGGGGAATACCATGGAGTTTCACCGGGTGTTGGATGATGGCGCTGGGTTCAAGTCGGAACAGTTACCGAAGCTATTGAAGTCCACATCCACCGCTTTCCGTCCGGTCGATGTGAGCATCGGACCAGATGGAGCGATTAATGTCTGCGATTGGTTCAATCCGATCATCGGCCACTATCAAGCGAGTTATCGTGACCCCGCACGCGACAAGTCTCATGGGCGCATCTGGCGTATCAGCGCCAAGGGAATCGCTCCGGTGAAGCAACCGGCGTTGGTGTCGATGAAACCCGCAGAACTGCTCGATCAACTCCGTTCCCCAGAGCGATGGACGCGCTATCAAGCCAAGCGACTGTTGTTTGATACCAAAAAAGAAGCGGCTCTTCAAGCCACGGATACTTGGGTAGGGAAACTCGATGTGACGGATTCTCAGTACGAGCACTTGTTGCTTGAAGTCATCGGCATTTATGAAGCGCACGAAAGCCCGCGTCCGGAATTGTTGGCAAAGCTGATCGCCGCCAAAGACCCTCGCGTCCGTGCCTACGGTGCCCGCGTTGCCGGAGTATGGTCAAATAAACTAGAGCAAGCGCTTGATCAGTTGCGCGGACTTGCTCGTGATGAAAATGCAAGGGTTCGCTTAGAGAGCATCGTGGCCTGTAGTTATGTCAATAATCCCCAAGCAGTGGAGGTTGCTGCACTCGCCTTGCTATCACCGACTGACCGCTTCATTGACTACGCACTTGCTCAATGTGTGCGTGGCACCAAGGCCACTTGGAAACCCAGTGTTGATAAACTTACCTTTGGTGGTGATAACACTATTAAGGCAAAAATAATAAAGCTAGCTGGCAGTGAGCCGGCGCCTGCATCACCGGGGAAAATGGTCTTCGATGCTCTGTGCATGAATTGTCACCAGCCTGATGGTAAAGGTTTGCCCGGCATTTATCCTTCTTTGATTGGGAGTGATTGGGTTAGTGGTGATAAAGAGTCGCTTATCAAAATTCTGGTGCATGGACTCAATGGTCCTATAAAAATCAATGCTCAGCCTTTTGCGTCACTGGTTCCGATACCGATGCCGCCGAGCAGTTTGAATGACGAACAGATTGCGGATGTGCTCAGCTACATGCGGTCCAACTTTTCCAACAAAGCGGAAGCCGTTACCAAGGAGGAAGTGAAAGCGGTTCGGGATGCCAACAAGGATCGCACCGCGATGTGGACGGCGGAAGAGCTTAAAAAGTAAGCCGTTGCCCGCTGCGGGAACTGGGCCATGCTAACGGTTCATTTCCGCAGACTCATGAGTTCGTTACCCCTTCTTGCTGTTACCATGGGCGACCCCGCTGGGGTTGGTCCTGAAGTTTGTCTGCACCTGCTCGCGCATCCGGAGATCACGAAGGAGTGTGTGCCGCTCATTTTTGGCGACGCCTCCGTCATGCAGCGTGTTGCCCATGTGACTGGATTGCCGTTGCAGGCACAGATCGTGAATCACGAGATTTGGAAGACGCAGAACATAAAACTCGATCAGCCGACTATTCTTGATCTGGGATTGTTGAAAGCGGAGGAGGTTTCCCCCGGAGTACTAGGCGCCCACACCGGAGCCGCCGCTTATACGTATGTGAATGCGGCGATTGATGCTGCGCTCGCCGGTGAGGTGGTGGCGGTTTCTACCGCCCCGCTCAACAAGGAAGCGATGCGCATGGCGGGATTTCATTTCCCCGGTCATACCGAGATTTTTGCATCGCGTACTAATGCGAGTCGCTCATGCATGATGCAGTATTCCGAGGAGATCACCTGCACCTTTGTCACCGTTCATGTTGGCTATCGCGAAGTGCCGGATGTCATGAGCACAGCCCGCATTCTCGATGTCATTGAGCTTAGCGGTGAAGCGTTGCGCGGCATTCGCGGTCACGATCCTAAA
>VFKY01000241.1 GCA_009885275.1 Verrucomicrobiota bacterium
TGATTTTTCAAGCTCAGATGCATAACGCAAGGGTTGCTTGGTGACGGGGCAGCGTAGAATTTTGAGGAGTCGGTCAGCAAGCATCAAGTCTTTGGTAGAGTATAGTTAATTAGGACATTTATGCTTGTATGCATAGGTAAACAAAAAATAATATTTTACATTGTAATTAAATCTGAGTTAATTTTTCTTGTTGTAAGGGCTTATCCGCATAATAAAGGTAGGCCACACTCGCTGCGAGTGACATACGTCATGTTCAAGCTGGTGAGCAATATTAAACACAAGACACACAAATTCAAACTATGAGCAACGACAGTAAACCTTCCATGGCTCTCTTCTGGGGATGCTTTATGGCTCTCATCACAACTGCGTTCGGCTTTATTAGTCGGATGTTTCTTATTAACGAGTGGGCAGTTCAATTCGACTTGGACCCTGCACAGGCAGGACGACTAGCGGGTATTGGTATCTGGCCATTTGCTGTAAGCATCATCTTCTTTAGTCTTATTATTGACCGTATTGGATATAAGACGGCTATGTTTTTTGCTGCGGCTGGCCACCTATTGTGGGCAGTAATGGGAGTATCTGCATTTTTTGTTGCAGATAAGCAGACCGGATACCAGCTTCTGTATTGGGGAAGTTTAGTTCTAGGGCTTGCTAACGGCACTGTTGAGTCATTCATCAATCCTGTTGTGGCAACAATGTTTAGTAAAGATAAGACAAAATGGTTGAATATTTTGCATGCTGGTTGGCCTGGTGGCTTGGTTCTTGCAGGTATGATTACCATCTCAATGGGTACAGCTGCTTGGTGGATTAAAGTAGGCTTGATTGCTATTCCTGCGGTGATTTACGTATTTATGCTTGTAGGAAAAACTTTTCCTGAAAATGAGCGTGTTGCCGCTGGTGTTAGTTACAGAGACATGTTGAAGGAATTTGGCATACTTGGAATGGCTGTTGTTGCTTTCTTAGTGACGCTCCAACTTATGGATTTTTTCCCAACTGGCCCCAAAATTCTTTTTATCATAATTGGCATATCGATGGTTGTAGCGCTAGGTTTATATACCAAATCACTAGGCCGAGGATTGCTGTTCTTTCTAATTCTTTTGATGGTGCCATTGGCTACTACAGAGATTGGAACGGATGGATGGATCACTTCAATTATGGAGGGCTTTGCGAAGGAAAAAGGATTCCACCCAGGATGGGTATTGGTATACACCTCAGCCATCATGGTTGTTCTTCGTTTCTTTGCAGGTCCTATTGTTAATGCACTGACGCCTTTGGGGCTTTTGGCAGCCAGTGCAGTCTTAGCTATAGGTGGATTGTATTTTCTATCAAATGCCACTGGCGTAATGATTTTTGTTGCTGCGACTCTTTACGGTTTCGGCAAGACTTTTTTCTGGCCCACTACTCTTGGAGTTGTTGCAGAGCAGACACCAAAGGGTGGAGCATTAACTCTCAATGCTATCAGCGGTATAGGGATGCTTGCCGTTGGTGTTTTAGGATTTCCTTATATAGGAGTTCTTCAGACCAAGACAAACAAAGATGCTTTGGTTCAATCCGCCGAAATTTCCGCAGTGCTTCCAGGCATAGTTAAAGACGGGAAGTTACAAGTCTTGTCTGAGAAGAAAATTTATGAGGTTCTCACTTATGACGCGATTGATGAAACTAAAATTACAGAGTTAGCCAGTGCATTGCCTGAGGCGCAAAAAAATGATGCTCTTAGCAAAGTTGGACATATAAAAGAGCAAAGTTCGCGCAAGGCTCTAGCGTACATGGCTATATTCCCGTGTATCATGTTGCTCGCATATATAGGACTTATTGCTTTCTTCAAGTCTAAGGGCGGCTACAAGCCGGTAAGTTTGAACGAATCGCATTAAAAATCATTTGTAATTATAAAAGTTTAAACGGCGACTCTTAATCGAGTTGCCGTTTTTCTTTGCTTCATACCACCGCCTTTGCTCAAGTGATGACCATGAAGTTTTCGGCTCTCTCGCTCATTTTTCTTGTGACAGCGCTTGGCTGTCTTAGGGCTGATGAAGCAGAGACTCGCTTGGCTCTTGATCAATGGGTGAGCAATGCGAGCAAGGTCAAGTCAGTCCAAGCAAAATTTGAACAAGTGAGACTTCTGAAAAGTATGACTCGCCCTTTGCGGAAGGAGGGGATGTTATGGATGGAGAAGCCGGGGCGCTTACGCTGGCAGATTGGTGATCCGCCTGAGATGGTGGTTCATAAGGATGCGAATAATCGCATGTGGGTTTTGGACGTCAAAAAACTGAGCGCTCGCGTCTGGAATATGGAGGGGTTACAAGATAAAGAGCTGGCGCATGAGGGGAAGAATTTCGCCATGTTCGACACCATGCAATCCATGTCTCCAGATTTTCTTGCTGAAAAATTCAAGCTGCAGCGTGGAACAGTTGACGTTACGAATCCGATGGTTTGGAATTTTGATTTTTCAATGAAAGACGCCAAGGCGGCGATGATGGTAAAACAGGTGACCTTTAAGGTGAATGTGAGGGAGGGCACACTCTACTCTCTCACTATGCTCATGAAAGATGGATCGAGTATGGCGACGAATATTTTGAGCCATCAGATCAACGTTCCCATCGAGGTTTCGGTTTTTAAGGTAAATATTCAAGGCTATACCGTTGTGGAGGAAGGTGGTAAATGATAAATCTGGAAGATGCTCTGAAATCCTTGCCGCATGGAAATGAATTTCGCTTTGTAGAGGTGCTTTTGTCACTCAATCCCGGAGTTTCTGCCGTAGGGTCCTATCTTCTTCGTGGTGATGAAATATTTCTGCGAGGGCATTTTCCAGGGCAACCGTTAATGCCGGCGGTGTTGTTGGTGGAGGCCATCGCACAAGTAGCAGGCATTGCTGCGCAGACTGACACAGTGATTCCGGCCATGAGTAATCTGCGACTAACGGCGATTCGCTCGGTGAAGGTTTACGGTGCTGTTGTGCCAGGTGAGCGGATGATCATCGAAGCAGAAGTGATTGGACGGATGGGGAGTCTGGTTTTGGCTTCCGGACGTGTCCGAGTGAATGATCGATTACTGGCAGAAGGTCAAGTGACTCTGAGTGGCGAAGCTTGAAATTAGATTGAACGTATGTTTTATAGAAAACATGCCAACATACGTATATGAAACAATTCCCAAGGTGAGTGGAGAGAAACCGTATCGTTTTGAAGTGAAGCAAAGCATCAAGGATGAAGCTCTGACAATTCACCCTGAGACAGGCGAGGCGGTATTCAGAGTCATTACAGGTGGTATTGGATTTGTGGGGAGTAGTTCCGCAACTTTATCTTCAGGATCGAGTGGTGGAAGTTGCGGTAGTGGCTGTGGCTGTCATTAAGAAGCGCGAAGTTTTACAGATATGACTTGCAGCAAGCTTGCGGCCGCGCATTTTAGCAACCTGCTAACGTTAATAATGGACAGATGCCAGAGTGGTTGAACGGGCTCGCCTGGAAAGCGTGTAGACTTGAAAGGGTCTCGAGGGTTCGAATCCCTCTCTGTCTACCATTTTCGGTTCAATATTTAATTAGATTATAGCGCTTCTCATTGATAGGGGGCTAAGCTTGTGGCATAAACATTTAGTATGAAAAGTGGACTGATTCTCTCATTAATCGCACTTAACATATGCATGCCCATACAAGCACGTGTGGGTGAGACGCTTGATCAGTGCGTGGAGCGCTACGGTTCTGTAATGGAGAGGCGCAAATCTACGATTACAGGTAGCGAAACTGAATCAGCAGTGTTCAGCAAGTCATCGATCACTATTATCGTGGAATTTCATGAAGGGAGTGCGTGGTGTGTTACTTTTCGCAAAGCGGGTTTATTGACTGGAGAGGTGGAATCTATTTTACAAGCTAATGGCAATGGTCTTTGGAGTGTCCCCCTTAAAATAAACGATCAAGATTATCGCATTTCAATGGACAAAAAAAGATTGTCTACCGTAATAGCCGACAAAAAAGGTGTAATAAGTGAGATGATCATTATGACGCGCGAATGTGCTACTGCGATCAGATCGGGTCACGCGGTGAATATAGGTAAGCTCGGAGTAAGTAAGGAGAAGAAGCCCGAAAACAACCCGCTTCCAGGATTCTAGATATTATTAAAAATACGATTATTTCGCCTTAATGAGGTGTAAAATAAGTGAATTCTGAAGGTTCTATGATTGCAAAGTATTGAAAGTCCTGATATTTAACACATGTTAAGTAACTAGTTTTTCAATCCCATTTTGCCATTTGTAGTCCCGATGACTTTTGCCATCGCTTTTCCTCATATTTTTCGACGCTTTACAGCTACGCCTAATCGTGTCTTCGAATCGCAGCTTATAAGGGAATATTCATGGGCTTTATCCATGGATGCGAACCGCCTAAAGGTTGTGAATGGAATGGATGCTTTCTTGATGCAAGAAGGGTCAGTTCGAGAAGATGAAAATGTCATAGGGAATGCAGGTGGTATAAGCACTTTGCCCCTATACCATCAGCCTGTTTTGACATCTGAGGTGCTTCATTATTTGCAGCCTGAAAAAGACAAAATTTTTCTTGATGGCACATTGGGAGGTGGTGGTCATAGCGAGAGTTTGTTGAATGCCGGTGCTGATGTCATTGCTTTAGACCAAGATGTTGAAGCGCTTAATTATGCTCGCACACGTTTATCTGGATTCGGTGAGCGCTTTACCGCTCATCAGAAAAATTTTAGAGAATTTCCAGAAGTGCTCAAGAGCGCGGGCATATCTGGGGTCGATGGTATGTTATTGGACATAGGTGTTTCATCGCATCAGCTTAACGATCCTGCTCGTGGTTTTTCGTTCATGCATGATGGGCCACTGGACATGCGGATGAACTCGAGTGAAGGGCGTACCGCTGCTGATATCATCAACGAGGATAGTGTAGAAGAGTTGGAGCGTATTTTACGGGAGTATGGCGAAGAGTGGAGCTTTCGTCGTATTGTAAAAGCAATTGCAGAACGTCGTGAAATTAAGGCGTTCTCTAGTACAAAAGATTTGGTTGATGTTGTCTCAAGTGTGATGCCTCGCCATGGCAAGGTAAATCCCGCTACGCTTACATTTCAAGCATTGCGTATTGCGGTGAATGATGAGTTGGCGGCATTTACAGATTTTATGAATTTGGTGCCTCGTTGGCTTAATCCTGGAGGAAGAGTTGTTGTTATTTCGTTTCACTCCCTCGAAGATCGGATTGCTAAGCAATCATTATTGCGTTTTTCTACGGAATGGAATGATCGTCCTGAATGGCCTGAGCCTCGTCGAAATCCTGAATATTCGATGCGTCTATTAACGCGCAAGCCAGTCGAGGCCACTGCGGCTGAAATTAAGAATAACACACGAGCACGCAGCGCCAAATTGCGTGCTGCGGAGAAGAGTATATAATGAACACAACTGAAATTAGAGCGCCAAAACGTTCAGCAGGCTGGAGTAATTCCGGGTTGGGCTTCTTGCTAGTTGTTATCGCATTTGCTGTTGGGGCATCTGCTCTCTTTTATATCCTGATTAAAAATAAGACGCACGCACTGGGCAAACAACAGAGCCTAGTAGAACATGAAATTACGAAGATGGAGCAGGATATTCGCGGTCTGAATATGAAAATTGAAGAGCTACTTTCTCGTAAAAATTTAACGGACCGTCTTATTGCTCAGCGTTCGAAGCTTAAGGCTATTCTCCCAGAGAATATTGTCCGAATTAACTCTGATCATTCAGTAAAGTTAGAGGCGGTTTCTCCATGACACCAGAACACAATACAGCGTTATCTATTGATAGCAGAGTGCCTCATCGTATTGGCTTTGTGACATTGTTGTTACTTGTAAGCTTTGGTGTGATCGGTTGGAAGTTGTATCGCGTTCAGTACGTCGAACATGATCAATGGACAGCTCGTGGTGAAGGCATGTTGAAGAGAAAGGTGATACTTCCTTCCATGCGCGGGGCAATCAGAGACAGTAATGGCGAAATGTTGGCACATGATAAACTGCTTCAGGATGTTTGGGTGAATACTCAACAACTCCGTGATGTGAACGATGTTCGAACACGGCTCGCGCGTCTTGAGGGAGTTCCGCTTTTGACTTTGTTGCGAAATTCTACTGAAAAGGAGATTATTGGGCGTTATCGCAAGCATGTCGCAGGTGTTTTAGTTACAGCTTTGGGTGATGAAGGGGCGAAGATTGATGAGAAAATAGCGGAAATGGAGGCGGTTTTATCTGATGAAAAGCGGATTGAATTCCCTATTCTCAAGGGAGTGCAAGATGAAGATGCTCATGCATGGAAAAATACTCTCGATGCTAATTATATCAGTGCGGTTACCTTGCGCCCTTTAGTGAAGCGTTTTTATCCCTGTGCAGAACGGCTTACGCATGTGCTTGGTTATGTGAACTACGAGATGGCGAACGATGAAAACAAAAGTCTTCCAGGTCGTAATGTTGAAAAAATTATTCAAGTGGGGCGTGAAGGTATTGAGGCTGTCTTGAATGATCAACTCATGGGTAAAGATGGGTTTCAATGGGTTGAGCATGATCGTAAGGGGAATGAGATCGCAGCATTTCGAGGTGAAACAAAAACGCCTCAACACGGCAAAGATATCTGGCTGACAATTGATATGCAATTGCAGGAGACGATGGAGGAAGTCCTTGAAGAGGCATATAATTGTTATCATCCGAAGCGGATAATGGCGGTATTAGTGGAACCTCATACGGGTGCAGTCTTAGGCATGGCAAGTCGTCCGCACATTGATCGTGAAACCATGAAGGGAACCATGTCAAATTTAGCCATTAGTTCTTATTATGAGCCTGGATCTGTTTTTAAAATTGTTGCCTATACTGGTGCGCTAGAAAAAAAATTAGTTAATCTTAAGGACACATTAAATTGTGATGGGGGTAGCAGCGTACTAGCCAGTCAGCGCATAAATGATCACGTGAATGGCTCTGTTTCGGTGCTGCAGGCATTTACTCAATCAAGTAACCGCGCTGCATACTTACTGGCTCGGAAGATTGGTGATGAGGAGTATCTTGATTTTGTTGCAAAGTTTGGGTTTGGCCAAAAGACAGGTATTGAATTAACTGGTGAATTACCAGGCACTGTATGGCCGCGAAAATCATGGGATAATTTAACATTTTCGCGCATGGCGATGGGGCATGCCGTGACGGTGACTCCACTTCAGATGGCCATGGCTATAGGTGCTATCGCAAATGGAGGAACGCTGATGAAGCCGATGTTGATTAAAGAGATTAGAGATGACAAGGGCAACTTGACGCAACAATTCACACCACAGTCCGTGCGTCGCGTTTGTAGTGAAAAAGCAGCAACAATGATGCGTGAAGCGATGGTTAGCGTGGTTAATGATCCGCATGGGACGGGTAAGCGCGCCGCAATCCCTGAAATTACTGTCGCAGGTAAGACGGGAACTTCTCAACGCCGTAGTGATGATGGAAGAGGCTATGAAGATGGGCACTACTGTGTTTCTTTTGGTGGATTTGCGCCTGCAGAAAACCCTCAGTTATGCGCCATTATCGTTTTAGACGATCCTCAAGCACCAGAAAGTGAACTCTATGGTGGGAAGCTCGCGGCACCAATTTTTGCACAATTGATGAAGCAAAGCCTACATACAATATCAGTGACGCAAGCTGGATCTGCGGATAGTAACACTATAGCTAAAGGAGGCGTAAAGTGAAGCTTCGTGAGCTCATTGCCCATATGGATAGACCCGTGGTAACGGGTGAGATAGATATTGAAATTAACTCACTTGAGTATGACTCACGCAAGGTTGTGTCGGGGGGGATTTTTGTAGCACTTCGCGGCTCCAAGTTGGACGGCAATGATTTTATTCATCAAGCTATCAAGCAAGGAGCTGTTGCTATTGTCGCTGAGATTGCGCCGCCAGATAATTGCGTAACGACCTGGCTTCATATCAACAACTCACGTAAAGCGCTTGCTGACCTAGCGGATGTCATGAATGGCAGCCCATCACAACACATGTTGGTAGCTGCTGTTACGGGAACAAATGGCAAAACCACTACCGCTTACTTGCTGCATTATTTACTTAATCATGCGCAACTTCGCTGCGGTATGATTGGTACGGTTTCTTATGATACGGGTGCGGAGTTAAAAGTCGCGACGCACACTACTCCAGAATCTCTCGAGCTTCAGGGATTGCTTGCAGAAATGCTTACAAATGGTTGTCGCGCAGTGTCCATGGAAGCATCGTCGCACGCTCTTGATCAACATCGCATGCGTGGCGTCAAAGTGGATGCCGCAGTCTTTACCAATCTGACGCAGGACCACCTGGATTACCATGGTTCAATGGATAAATATTTTGAAGCCAAAAGTACCCTGTTTGAATCGACAGCAGCTCTGAAGGGAGGGAAGCTTATTATAAATAACGATGACTCCTGGGGGCGTCGCCTTCTTGAGAGGTATAAAGATCATGCAGCTGTGTATAGTTACGGGTTGGGAGTTAGCGCCAACTACCGCGCGATCAATCCTCGGTACGATCTATCTGGAACCTCGTATGAGTTGGAGCGCAAAGGAAGGTCTTTGTTGGTGCGGAGTCCGCTTATAGGACAGTTCAATGTATATAATTCACTTGCAGCGCTCGCTACCGCGCATGCAATGGGTTGTAACCTACGTGACACAGTCAGAGCGATGCAGGATGCGCCCCAAATTCCAGGGCGTATGGAAAGAGTGACAGAGCGTGAACGGTTTCATATTTTTGTGGATTATGCGCATACGCCTGATGGATTAATTAATGCATTAAGTTGTGCTCGAGGCCTTAGGCCGGGACGCATCATCACGGTGTTTGGTTGTGGTGGTGATCGTGATCGAATGAAGCGTCCTCTGATGGCTCGCGCAGCTGAGGAGGGAAGTGACATCTGTATTCTTACTAGTGATAACCCTCGATCTGAGGATCCATTGCAAATCATGGAAGATGCTCGTAAAGGCTTTAAATATGAAGCGCATACATTAATAGCCGATCGTCGTGAAGCTATTCATGTGGCAATATCTCATGCCAATGATGGTGATCTTGTTCTTATTGCTGGTAAGGGGCACGAAACATATCAAGAAATTAAAGGTATAAGGCATTCGTTTGATGACCGGCGTGTAGCCAAGCAACAATTTACCCGCGTGATGGAGGATAGACGTTGAAAGCTCTATCACTTAACGCAATCGCTCAATATTGTGGTGGGACCCTCATTTCAGGTGATGGCTCAGTTGTTTGTAGTTCAGTGAATACTGACTCCAGAAACATTCAAGTAGGTGAGTTATTCTTTGCTTTGGCGGGTGAAAATTTTGATGCACATAAGTTTATTCCACAAGTAGCCCAAGCAGGTGCTGCCGCGATGGTTGTTAGTAAGTTGCCTGAGAATGCAGCAATTTTTGATTGCGCATTTATTTTAGTCGAGGACACCCTGCTGGCATTGCAAACCTTGGCGCGTCGTCATCGACAGCTTATTAAGTCATTAGTCATAGGTATCACGGGGAGTAATGGCAAAACTTCCACCAAAGATTTGGTAGCTGAGATCATGCGTTGTAAATTTCAAGTGGGAGCCACAGTGGGTAATCTTAACAACCATATTGGGGTGCCTATTACCATGTTACGCATGAGTGATCAGGAGAATTGTGGTGTTCTTGAGATGGGTATGAATCATTCGGGAGAAATCGAAGTTCTTGCGAGTATTGCTCAACCGGATGTCGCTATTATTACCAATGTGGGAGTAGCTCACATCGAATATTTGGGGAGTCGAGAAAACATTGCATTAGAAAAGGGAATGTTGGTTGAGTCTATTCCTGAAAATGGTCTTGTGGTACTGAATGCAAATGATGATTTTTCCCATGCTTTATCTTTACGCAATAAGGGTAAAACACTTTTAGCTGGAGTTGGCGCAGGAGATATTAGGGCATCCATCAGTGAAAGTGGGGTACACGGTTCAACTTTTACGATTGATTTTGCGGGCACCGATCAAGTGAATATTCACTTGCCTATTCCAGGAGAGCATATGGTTGGTAACGCCACTTTAGCAGCAGCTTGCGCGTGGCATTATGGTGTTTCAACAAGCGATATCGCTCGCGTCCTGAGTGATGTGAAAATCACAAAAGGGCGTCTGCAAGTTAAGCTCTGGCAGGGGGTTACTTTTCTTGATGACTCCTACAATGCTAATCCTGACTCCATGCGTGCTGGTTTGAAAACACTCGCTGGCATGAAGATTACGGGGCGACGGGTTGCGGTGCTTGGTCGGATGGGTGAACTTGGAGTGCATGCAGAATCAGGGCATTGTGAAGTGGGTGAGTTTGCGGCACGCATGGGACTCGATGCCGTATTCACGGTGGGGGATGAAGCATTCACGATGGGTGAAGCGGCATCACGAGTTAGCCATAAGACCGAAAGTCGCCACTTTAAAAATCATGCTGACTGCTCGAATTACCTCATAGGATGGCTGAAAAAAAATGATGCAGTTTTGCTTAAAGGGAGCCGCTCATCAGGCATGGAAAAAATTCTCATACCATTTGAAACAGAATGATTCACTGGCTCACAGAACTACGTAATGCGGTAGATGCATCAGGACATAGTCTGATGGATTCAGATAGCTTGGTCTTCAAACTTTTTAATGTTCTGCACTATCATACGTTGCGCGCGGGAGGGGCATTTCTAACATCATTTTCGCTATCACTTCTTTTCGGTGAAAAGATTATTCGTAAGCTTATATCGCTTAAAGTTGGGCAGCCCATTCGTACCAAGGAGGAGGTTCAGAAATTGTTTGATCTACAAGGACATAAAGCAGGCACGCCGACCATGGGGGGTGTGTTGATGTTGGGCGCCTTTGTTGCCTCAGTTCTTTTATGGGTTGATTGGAGCAATGGGGCTGTATGGATATGCTTAGGCACAACATTATTGCTGGGAGCACTCGGCTTCTGGGATGACTACGAGAAGGTAGCTAAGAAAAATTCAAAGGGTGTGAGTGCTCGAATGAAATTGGGGTGGCAATTTGTCGTTGCAATTATAGCCGCTGTGCTTTTTGCCTACGCCCTTCCGGGTGGCATGACCTACGACGGCCATGAGATTTCCTATCGCTGTCTGTATATTCCATTTTTTAAAGAGCCGCTCTTTGTGGATATGGGATTTTTTACGATTCTCTTCTTTGCGCTAATTATAGTTGGAGCATCCAATGCTGTAAATCTTACGGATGGTCTCGATGGCCTGGCAACTGGTTGTTCTATCAGTACAGGCCTGGCCTATGCCGCATTTTGTTACTTGGTGAGTAATATCAAATACGCTAAATTTTTGTTTATCCCATACTTTCATCTCGCTGATGAGATGACTATTGTTGCCATGGCGTTGGTAGGGGCATGCTTCGGATTCCTCTGGTTCAATTGCCAGCCTGCAAGGATGTTTATGGGCGATACAGGTTCGCTCGCCTTGGGGGGAGCTATTGCCACGCTCGCTATTGCGTGTAAGCAGGAGCTTTTATTGGTGATTGTGGGGGGGGTTTTCGTTATGGAGGCTGCCTCAGTCATCATTCAGGTCATCAGCTTCAAAACCCGTGGTAAACGCGTGTTTCGCATGGCTCCGATTCACCATCATTTCGAATTGGGTGGATGGAAGGAAAGTCAGGTGGTTGTCCGATTTTGGATGATCTCCATCATCCTTGCGTTGGTCAGCCTAGCGACTCTCAAGTTAAGATAAAAACTTTATGAATTTAACTGGAAAAAACATAGCAATACTCGGCGCTGGCAGGAGCGGCTTGGGTGCGGCAAAACTTGCTTTGAAGCTAGGAGGAATTCCCGTTGTGTTTGATGATGGTGGAAGCAAGAATATTGATAAAGTCCTAGAGGATTTTGAGCGTGAAGGTGTTACTACTGTCTTAGGGTTGGATGATGCCAAGAAGGCTTGTGAGATAACCCGATTTGATCTTGCGGTGATTAGTCCAGGATTGGATGCAAGTTGGCCTTTGCCTCAGCTTTTCAACGACTCGGGGATACCTCTGATTGCTGAAATTGAATTCGCATGGAGAGAATTAAGCGATACTCCAATCGTGGCGATCACTGGAACCAATGGAAAAACTACGACGACAGAACTATTGCAGCGTGTTTTTAATGGTTGCGGTAAGCGCACAATAGCTTGCGGAAACTATGGCCTTGCACTCAGTGAAGTTGCTTTTAGTGGTGAAAAATATGATGTGCTGATGGTAGAGGTTAGCTCTTTTCAATTGGAAACAATTACAAGCTTCCAGCCCAAGGTTGTTATCTGGCTAAACTTTGCACCTGACCATCTTGATCGCTATCCAAATAACGATGCCTATTTTGCCGCCAAGAAACGCGTCTTTGAATTCATGGGAGTAGATGATTTTGCCATCATTCGTGCCGGGGAAACTTTTGATGTTTCGATACCCAAAATATCATTTACGACTGATGATAATGTAAAGGCGGATTTTACATTGAGGGATGAGGCAATCTGGTTCCGCGGCGTTCGCGTAGCATCTGTTTCTAAATTTCCTTTAATTGAGCGGCATAATATCGAAAACCAAATGGCTGTCATTGCCACAGGATGGTACATGGGCTTGACTTTTGAAGGGATGCTAAAGGCATTGGAAGGATATTCGCCGGCAAAGCATCGTTGTGAGTTAGTGCGTACGATACAAGGGCGTCGCTATATCAATGATTCAAAATCTACGAATCTTCATGCGCTCGAAACGTGTCTCAAATCACAGGACGAATCTGTGGTGCTCATTGCGGGCGGAAAAGAAAAAGGTCTCGATTACCTGTCCTTTCGTCCATTGCTTGCAGAGAAGGTGACAACCTTGGTCGTCATTGGTGAAATTGCGGAGAAACTTTGCGAACTGTTTTCAGATATTGTTCCATGCCATCAAGCAGCTTCCGTGCAGGAAGCTGTATCTCTTGCTTCAGCGATGGCAAGACCTCTGCAAAGTATAGTTTTCTCACCTGGCACATCGTCTTTCGACATGTTCAGCGGCTATGTCGAGAGAGGTAATGTTTTTTGTGAAGCGGTGATGGCACTGCCTGAAATCAATCAATTAGAAAAATCAATAAACTGAGTAACCTATGAAACAAAAACATCGTCCAACATCTAAAGCCCAGAGTGGATTTAACGCTGATCAGTTTAGGCGGCACTATGTCTCTGCAATTGATTCCGAGCAATCATCTGCCTGGAGCGAAACCGAATCGACAGGATATCTTGGTAAGGTATTCATGTTTCTTTTGCTCCTTCATGTTTTTCTGATTGGCGCTGTCGTGCTATATAATGTCGTGGCTGACAAACCCAAGGGGGAATTGGTGGATCATAAATCTAGCAATAAAAAAATCAATCCGGTGAAGAAGGATGCAGTGGTTGTAAAGAAGGCTAACTCAAAGGATTTAGTCAATCTAACCAAGACTGATAAAAATATTGAGATGGATGAATATCAAGTTCGATCAGGGGATTCGCTCAAGAGTATCACTGATGCAACAGGGGTAAAGCCGGAGGATATTATCAGTATCAATCAACTTGATACCAATGGTGAACTTTTTGTTGGTAGAAAACTTATGTTGCCCAAGAAAAAGGCAGTAGAGGCAACGCCCAAGGCTGTGCCTATTATCGCGCCAATTCAGCAAGTGGCATCAATTGCTTCCGCCAAAGCTATAATACCTGTCGTTGCAGCTCCCAAATTGAGTGAGCCAGTCAAATCGGATGAAGTGGCGCCTAAGTTGGTGGTAAAACCAAAATCTGTAGAAATGGCCAAACTTGAATTGGAAAAATCCCTCCCTAAGCCTGTTGCCGCTAAAGTTCAGAATACTGTTAAAGAAGCGCTGCCTATAGAGAAGCCAAAGGTTGATGTGGTCATAGAACAATCCCTCCCAAAAGCAAAGCCTGTAACGGAGGAAGCTGTGACAAGTTTGACAGAAACACCAAAGGTAATTGCAGCCAAACCTGTCGCAGTCAAAACAGAAAAAGCAGTGAGTGAAAAAAGTAGTTCCACAAAAATGCTTAATACTTCAGGCAGCACTCATGGGGTTAAGCCTGGAGAAACTTTTTATTCCATCGCTAGAAAACACGGAGTTGGGGTTAATGAATTGATGAAACTCAATGGTTATACCAATGGGGGTTCATTGCGAGAAGGTGTAAAACTTAAGGTGCCTTCAAAATCATAAATCATAGGGATTAAAGTATGTCTCGCGCGAACATCTACATTTTAATTTTGTCAGTTAGTTTCCTCGCAGCGCTTGGCGTCGTCATGCTGGCCAGCACCAGCTACTTTCTTGATGAGGGAAATGGTATCACGTATATTAAGCTCAAGAATCAATGCATGTGGCTGATCATTTCGACTTTAGCTGCCATCGTTATGGTGTTGGTTCAATATCAGAAGCTCTATACATATCGCTGGTGGATATATGGCGCTGCAGTATTCGGATTAGCTCTTTGTTACGTGCCTTATTTTGCAGAAGAAGTTAATGGTGCTTCACGCTGGCTTAGTTTACATAATATCGGTTTTTCAAGATTACATTTTCAACCCTCTGAATTGGGCAAACTTGCCTGTGTCATCATTCTTGCAGGTTGGTATGTGCGTTATGAATCATCGACAAGAAAATTTGTGACAGGGTTTGTTTTTCCTGGAATGCTTATACTTATACTCGTTCTATTGATTGCTGGTGAAGTTGATCTCGGGAATGCGGCTTTGGTTGGAACGTTGGGAGCTTGCATGATGTTTGCTGCGGGTTCCCGCTTGCGTTTTCTTTTACCAGTTGTGCTCTTGGGACCGGTAGGATTGGGTGGAATCATCAAAATTATGCCCAATCGTGTAGAGCGCATCATGGCATTTCTGGATCTTGAGAAATATAAAGACGGGCTGGGTATGCAACAGTGGAGATCACTTATTGCTTTTGGATCAGGCGGCATAGAGGGGCTTGGACTTGGTAATGGTAGGCAAAAAATGCTTTATTTGCCAGAAGCTCATACAGACTTTATTTTCCCCATGGTTGGGGAAGAGTTGGGTTTGTACGGATCGGGATTGGTATTGTTGGCATTTATGCTGCTTATTTATTCAGGAATGAGTATCTCTCGTAACGCTCCTGATCTTTTTGGTCGCCTATTGGCATTTGGTATAACATTGACGTTTGCATTGGAAGCCCTCATTAACATGGGGGTTACCACAGCGTTGTTGCCCAATAAAGGACTGCCGTTGCCATTTGTTAGCTATGGAGGTTCAAGTTTACTTTTTGCCATGATTGGCACTGGCATTTTGATCAATATCCATCGACACAGCTCTCATGCGTCAAAGAAGGACTTGCTCGAAATACCTCGTCGACGTATGACTGCCGGATCTTATGGCACATTCTAAAAATGATTCATTGAGCATCCTTATCGCGTGCGGCGGCACGGGAGGGCATTTATTTCCAGGTATTGCAGTTGGCGAGATTTTAAAATCTCGCGGACACAGGCCTACACTTCTAATCAGCGAAAAAAAAATAGACACGCTTGCTGCGAGTGCTCATCAAGGATTGCAATTTGAGAAAATGCCATTTTTAGCCATGCCTAAGCCATGGTCTCCAAAAATGCCATCATTTCTGATGGGGGTATGGCGAGGATTGAATCGCTGTAAGGCTATAATAAAAAGAGATGACACTCGTGTAGTATTAGGCATGGGGGGATTTACATCGTTCGCGCCTGTTCTTGCCGGAAGACAAAGCAAGTTGAGAACAATTATACATGAATCAAACTCAATTCCAGGTAAGGCTAATCGTTTTACTTCCAAATTTTGTGATGTTGTGTTGCTCGGTTTTGAAGATTGCGCTCCTTTTTTTTCTAAAGAGACCGTCACTCGTGTAGTGGGAACCCCAGTACGATCAGCATTAGTAAAATCAGCCAAAGAATGTACCGATGATCCGTATGCTTTTTTTGGGCTTGATCGTTCTCGTAAGACTTTGCTTGTGGTAGGAGGGAGTCAGGGAGCGAAAGGCATCAATAATGTAGTAGCTCATACGTTGTCAGAGTTGGATGCGCTTGGGCTTCAGATATTACATATTACAGGGCCTGGTGATTATCAGGAGGCTCGTGACTCTTATCAGAATAAACCTATTGCCTTACATTCGCATGTAGCGGCCTTTTGTCATCGAATGGATTTGGCATATAGGGTTGCAGATGTTGCATTGGCGAGATCTGGCGCATCAACTTTAGCTGAATTGGCTTACTTTGGAGTTCCCAGTATATTGGTTCCATATCCCTTTGCCGCCGATGACCATCAAACGAAGAACGCGGCTATCTATGAACGGGCTGGAGCAGGAATATTGTTGACTGAGACGATATTGTCACCCAGTAAGCTTGCTGAGACAGTCGGGGAATTTCTAAGCAACGACGCTAAACGACATATGATGGGAAATAACGCCAAAGCCATTGCTCACACTGATGCGGCAGAACGCATCGCCGATATTATTGAGGAAGAAGCGACCAAGCAATCTGCACTCTAGTTTTCCATGAATCATGCTGTCGTAAGTGTATTAAAAGAGGGGCGTCAAAAGATGCGAGTGCATCTGATTGGTGTTGCAGGATCAGGAATGAGTGGGCTGGCTTCATTGCTTCTGGAGCTTGGCCATACAGTAAGTGGTTCGGATAGAGTAAGCACCCTAGAAATGCAGCGCTTGCAGAAGAACGGGCTCATTTTTTATTGTCCACAAAATGACCGTGAAATCGAGGGTGCCGACATGGTCATCTACTCATCTGCGGTGAAACCAGGCAACGTGGCCTATGAAGCGGCGTACAAACAGAGCATTCCGCTAGTTCGACGTGCTGAGGCTCTCGCTGCAATCATGGCGCGTAAGGCTGGAGTCATTGTTGCGGGAACGCATGGAAAAACCACAACATCATCGTTGACTGCTCATGTGTTGCGTGTTGGTGGATTAAAGCCATCTCATTATGTTGGGGCTGAGATTCCGATTCTTGGAACGAATGCACAATGGAATGAAGAGGGGGATCTTTTTGTCGTTGAGGGCGATGAGAGTGATGGCACTTTAGTAAACTTTCAACCAGCCCACGCCATCATCCTTAACATCGAGGCAGAGCATTTGGATTTTTACGAAGATCTTGACGCTATCAAGGTGGTGTTTAGGCAACTATTGGAGAAAACAAGCGGACTTACAGTTTATTGTGCCGAGGACCCGGTGGCTGCTGAACTTTGTCAGGGGCGTAACAAGAGTGTAAGTTACGGGTGGAGTCATGAGTGTGATTTTTCTGCGTCCATTATTGAGTTTCGCGCTGCTCAAACTGAGTTCGAAGTCTATGAAAATGGCGTTAAAATGGGATCAGTCGTGTTGGGGATACCTGGCAAGCACAACGTGCTAAATGCGTTAGCCGCGATAGGATTATCCACTCGACTCGGTGTCTCATTTGATAAAATTAAACAAGCGTTGGAGTCTTTTCGTGGCGCTCGACGTCGTTTTGAGGTGAAACATGACGGTCCATATTTTACTGTAATTGATGATTATGGGCATCATCCCACTGAAATCAAAGCCACGCTTGAGACTGCCAAAACGCTTAATCCAAAACGCATTATTTGTCTCTTTCAGCCTCATCGCTATTCACGCACTCAGTTGCTTAAAAAAGAGTTTGGCGCTGCTTTTCACGATGTCGCAGTACTTTGTGTTACTGATGTTTATGCAGCCAGCGAGAAGCCTTTGCCAGGCGTAAGTGGTGAGACGATCATTGAAGAGGTTAAGGCGCAATCGGCAGTGCGATGTTTTTCTACACCAAAACTGATTGAGGCGCGGGATGTTATTGGTCGTATGTTGAAACCTGGTGACCTGCTTATTACACTGGGGGCGGGAAATGTGCATGAAGTGGGCACTTGTTTGTCCCGTGATCTCAAGGTTATGGAGCAATTGCTTGATATTCTTAATAACACTGGTGGTGGCGTTGTTAAGATTTACGAACCCATGGCCAATCATACTACTATTCGTGTTGGTGGACCCGCGCAATATTGGATTGAGCCACGCACTATTGCGTCATTTATGGAGGTAGTGAAGTTTTTGCGTGGGCAATCGATCCCTATTCGTGTAGTTGGTCGTGGATCAAATTTACTGGTTCGTGATGGAGGCATTCGCGGAGCAGTTGTTCATCCGAGCAAGGGCGAATTTGATGATGTCCGTATCGAGGGTGATTGTATTTATGCCGGTGTTGGCGCAAGATTAAAAAAAATCGCAAGTGCTGCTAAAACTGCTGGACTTGGGGGTTTTGAATGGATGGAGGGGATTCCTGGAAATCTTGGAGGAGCTCTTCGAATGAATGCTGGAGCTATGGGGGCGCAAACTTTTGATCAAGTTGTTAGCGTGCGTTTTATCGATAGTAATGGTGAATTACGCGAAAAAAGGAAGGATGAGATTGATCATCACTACAGGCATGTGCCTGAGCTTGATCAGCACTATGCAGTGAGTGCTATATTGCAAGGTTGCCCCACTGAGCTTGCTGAGATTAATGAGAGATTGGAGATGTCCCATGCAAAACGACGTAAAAGTCAGCCAATTGGGGCCAGCGCGGGTTGTGTATTTAAAAATCCCACGACAATTCCTGCTGGAATGTTGATAGATGAGTTAGGATTAAAGGGAAAAACTTTTGGAACGGTCACGGTTTCAGATATTCATGGAAACTTTATTCTTAACAGGGGTGGTGCCAAAGCCGTAAATGTGCTTGATTTGGTAACCAAAATACAACAAACAGCCCTTCAGGAGCGTGGCATTGTTTTGGAGACTGAGATTCAGATTATCGGAGAAGATGAGCCGTTAGGTTTGGCACAATAAGCCGACCAATTAAAAAGGATGATGTTAGACAGGAAAAACGTGTCACGGTTATTCCAAAAATCTTGATATTTAACTTATCTTAGCTAAACTCGCGTGAAATATTACCATTTTAAAAAGCTAGCCTTTCGACTCTGTCGTTTCCATGACTTTAAAAAATCAAAAAATAGCAGTCTTGAAGGGGGGGCCAGGCTCTGAAAGAGAGGTGTCGCTTAAATCTGCAGAGAGTGTTGTTGAGGCACTAAAAACTCTTGGCGCTGAAGTGGTTGAGGTGGATGTCACATCGACTGATTTTGTGATCCCGGTAGATGTTTTAGTCATAGTGAATATGATTCACGGGACTTTCGGTGAAGATGGTCAATTGCAGACCTTGTTGGATAACAAGGGATTGACCTATACTGGCGCAGGAGCCGAAACTAGTCGGCTGTCTTTCGATAAGGCTTTAAGTAAAGCAAAATTTGTAGCGGCAAATGTTCGGACTCCGAGCAGCCAACTGCTCAAATTAAACGGAATAAGCAGTCTCAAGTTTGATTTTCCTGTTGTCGTGAAACCCTTACGTGAGGGCTCCAGCATTGGGGTGCATATTGTTCATAATGAAGCTGATCTGATTCTTGCGTTTGAGGATGCTAAACGTTTTGGGTCGGAAACTTTGGTGGAAGAGTTTATTTGTGGCAAGGAATTGACGGTAGGTATTCTTGGTGAATTAGCTTTGCCCGTGATTCATATTGAGCCTGCTAGTGGTTTTTATGACATAAATAACAAGTATCCTTGGATGTCAGGTGCTGGAAAAACTAATTACCATTGTCCGGCAGATATTGATGAAATCACTACAAAGCGCGTTCAAGATGTGGCTCTTGCAGCGATGAAGGCGGTTGGTGTGGAGGTATACGGGCGCGTGGATATTATACTACGTAGTGATGGAGAGCCTTTTGTATTAGAGATTAATACTATACCCGGCATGACTGTGAGCAGCCTTTTGCCAAAGGCAGCGCGGGCTGCTGGCATTGAATTTCCGCAGTTAATAGAGCGCATTATTGAGCTTTCCATAATCGCGAGAGGTGTTGGTTCCAGTCGGTAAATTGTTATGTTCTTCACAAAAAACACCAAACGTAAAGGCAATGTTGTGAGAGGTAATTATACCTTTCGCAGCAGGCGCAAGATTATGCGTTTGGAGGTTAGGCGTCTTGAATTGAATCCAGAAACATCGGCAACACGCAGAGAAATACGCAGAAAAACAGCGCGCGTTGGATTTAAGTTTTCAGTGGTGATTCTTTTTGCGATGGGGCTTTTTAGTGCCGGAAAAATCGTGGTTATGGAGGCTTTTGTTGATAATACGCGCTTCCAGCTACAGCATTTTTCCGTCATTACAGAAGGGGAATTGACACCTTCGCAGATTATTGCTAGCTCAGGTTTGCGAGAGGGGGTAAATTTACTGGGGATTTCTCTGGTTCAAGTCCGTGAAAAATTAGAGATGCTTCCTCAAGTAAGGGAAGCAAAAATCTCGCGAGGGTATCCAGGATTGCTATTTTTGGAGATCAAGCAGCGCCATCCTGTGGCTTGGTTGGATGTTCTCAAGAGTGATATAGAAACAAATGATGCCGGTAAGTCTTATTTGTTGGATGAAGAGGGGTATGTTCTTCCTGCTGCGAAGATGTCTAATGCGCAAGATCGTCTTCCTGTGATAGTGGTGAACCAATCGTGCCGGATGGTGTTGGGATGCCGCATTGAATCTACACAAGTATTAAATGCGCTGGAATTATTAAAAGCGAACGCGACGAGAGAATCGGGTCAATTGAGTTCTATTAAGCGTGTTGAATTGACAAAAAGCGATGTGTTAACAGCTCATTATGTCTCCAATATGCGAGTGTTATTTTCCGTCATCGATATAGACAAACAGCTAATTCGTCTTGAAAGGATTATGAATGAGGCTGTGCGCCAAAAATGGCAAATCGCAACCGTAGATCTTCTGGTTCAGCAAAATGTGCCAATCACTTTGCAAGAGACTCAATCGGTCAATGATGAATCCCAAATTACTACGGTAATCGATAAGCGTCCATCTGCGTCAAGTCGATCATTGGCAAAAGCGCGTTAAAATTCAACTCACCTATTATTATACTATGGCAAGAAGCACTATCTACGCAGGTCTTGAAATTGGCACATCTAAAATATGTGTTGTTGTGGGCGAAGTTAAAAAAGACGGAGCGATCAAGATTCTTGGTGTTGGGCAAGCTCCGGCGCGAGGTATTCGCAAGGGAGAGGTAGTTGATTTCGATATTGCCCAAACTTGTTTGAATGATGCCTTACTTAGGGCGGAGGATCGCAGTGACGTGATGATTCGTAACGTCTTTCTTGGTGTTAGTGGTTCGCATATTGAAAGTATGAACAACGCTGGAGTATACCGTCTTCCTGCGGATCAAAACCAGATTACCGAGGATGATCTTGAAGATGTTAGGGAGATTGCTTGCAATGTAGATATCCCTCAAAATCATGTTTTTCTCCATCGTATCGCTAGGAAATATGGAGTGGATGGACAGGAACAAGTGCGATCTCTGATTGGTCGACCTGCCGAAAAGCTCGAAGCTGAGTTTCATATCATACATGGTGTGCGTAGTAGAATTCAAAATTCCATTCGCTTGGTACGTCAGATTCCATTGGAAGTTGAGGATGTGGTTTTTCTTCCACTTGCTGCAGCTCAAGTGATTCTTAGTAAGGAAGTTAAACAGCAAGGTGTGCTCTTGATTGATTTTGGCGGCGGAACTGCTGATTATGTGCTTTACACTGATGGAATGTTGACCTCATCAGGTTGCGTACCACTTGGTGGTGATCATATCACTAACGACATTGCATTATGTTTTCAAATTCCGCATGCCAGGGCTGAGAGATTAAAGTTGGAGGATGGCTGCGCGGTCTATGAGGATACGGCACCAGGAGAAATGATTAGAGTCGAAGATGAAAATGGCATGTTTGTAGGTGAAGTGGATAGAGCAATGCTTAATGAAGTGATGCATCTTCGCACTAGAGAAATCCTAGATCAGGTAAAGGAAAAGTGCGCTGAACATATTTGTAAATTGGGCGCAGGCGTTTACCTCACGGGCGGAGTTAGCTTGATGCGTGGTATTGAGCAAGTTGCACGCGATGTTTTTGAAGTTCGCGTTACTAAGGCTGGTTCTCCTCCGATGGGCGGTGTTTCTGCAACTTACGAAAACCCCTGTTACTCAGGACCCATCGGGCTCATCCGATACGCTCAATTGATGGATGCAGAAAAACCGTGGCTTTCACCCTTCAAAAAATTGGGGCGACGCATGCGCGAAGTTTTTAGCACTTGGACTATTTAAGTTTTATATATCTGCTTATAATCATCCAATTACCTTCTTTAACATCAACTCAAAAACACACTCCGGCTTATGGTAGAATTTCAACGCACCCAAGATCGTGAACTTATGACAAGTTCACCGGTGAAAATATGTGTAGTTGGCGTGGGAGGCGGTGGTCTCAATGTCCTTGATCGAATTTCTTTAGATCGCTTAATGGAGGCATCACTTGTGACCATGCACACAGATGTGCGCGTACTCAGTCATTCGATGACACCGGTGAAAATTCAACTCGGAGTTGAAATTATGCGCGGCATAGGCAGCGGGGGGGACCCTGAGCTTGGCCGCGATGCAGCGCTGGCGTCAAAGGAGCAAATTCAAGACGCCATTAAGGGGCATGATATAGTGTTCATATGTGCTGGCTTGGGTGGAGGCACTGGTTCTGGTGCAGCGCCTGTTGTTGCTGATATTGCCAAGGAGTTGGGAGCCATGACTTTCGTTTTTGCGACAATGCCATTCTCTTTTGAGGGACGAAGAAGAGTGAAGCAGGCAGAAATTGCTCTTGAGGAACTGCAGCGCAGCTCTGATGCGTTGATACTTTTTGAAAACAATCGCATGGGCGAGCTTGTTTTACCGAAAGAAGGTATTCAAAAAGCATTTAGTCAGGCTGATCAGTTGATCGGTCATAGTGTTCGTGCCATTTCAACGATGGTTTCCCAGCCCGGAATTGTTCGTATGGGGCTATCAGATATCATGGCAGCCTTGCATAGTCCGAATGCGCGTTGTTTGTTCGGATTTGGAGAAGCTCGCGGGAACAACCGTGTTAATGAAGTTGTGAAGCGAGCATTGAGCAGTCCATTGGTTAATCAAGGTCTGATGTTACAAAATGCGCGAAATCTATTGGTTCATGTCGCAGGCGGTGAAAGTCTTACACTGGCCGAAGTCGAAGCATTGATGAAATTGTTAAGTAAGCATGTTCCCGAACAAACTCAGATCATGTTTGGCCTCTCGATTGACTCTAAACTGGGTGATCTGATGTCACTGACTTTAGTAAGCTCTCTTAGCGCTCAAGATATGGCGCTTGGTCCTCACATAGAGGATTCAAAAGTAATTTTAAAAACAACAACAACACAAGAAATTGAACCAGTAAAAGCCGCGCAAATTGAAGTCAAAAAAAAGGACGACATCGCTGCGGAAATACCTCTGATAAAGCAATCTGAAGCCGACCGTCCAATTGTCATTGTTCTCAATGGAACAAAATCAGAAAAAAATGAACAGGTAAATTCTGATGCGTCTACTGAATTTCAAAAAGCAGTGAAAATTGCAGAGCCTGTTCCAGTAATAGCGCCGAAAACTCCTGATTTGTTCGTTGAATCGTTTAAGGCCGAACCTAGTCCACCCCCACAAGATAAATCTATTGGCGAATCCAATACTGATACTGATATACAAGGAGCAATATCAGAAAATATCAGAACTTCTATTATAGAGGCGTCTCCGATGATTGATTTGCCGCATCTTATAAAAGAGAATGAACCAATTAAGTCGGAAATTATCAGTGAGGTGAAGATTCCCATTAAAAATATACCTTATATTCCTGAGATGACTGCTGCGTTTCAGCCTATACTTGAAAAAACTATAGATGAGGATCCCCCTGCTATTGTGAAGCATTCCATTTTCTCCGTTGTTGAAGATGAAGAGGCGGAGGAATCATCTGAGCACTGGGCAAATAAATATATTCAGGTCAAACCACATCAACCACAGGATTCTATAGCTTCACAAATTACCCCACTTTCTGACGCGATTGAAGCCGTGAGTGCACCACAAATTGAACAGATTCAGATTAAAGCAAAAACACCAACTGAACCTCAACAACCTTCGCTCAATCTTGCTCAGGATAATGTGGCTCGCTTCAAAGGCACAGATAAAACTGTTGTTGAGGGGGAGGATTTGGATGTGCCCACTTGGATGCGATTGAGGCAGAAGCTTAAGAAATAATATACAAGCTTTGACTCATATAACGAAAAATTGAAACATGCGTTCAATCGGACTCTGTTTTTTGATGAGTAAGAGTAAAATCACCAAGCTATAACAGAGCTTGCCCAAGTAAACCCACCACCAAAAGCGACAAGTAGTAAAATATCTCCGCGTTTTAAGCGACCGCTGCGGGAGGCTTCATCAAGTGCCACAGGAATGGTTGCGGCACTTGTATTGCCGTATTTGTCAAGATTGATGAATGTGCGTTCTTCTGGAATGCCTAGACGTTCTGCGATCACGCTGATGATGCGGCGATTGGCTTGATGAGGAATGACAAGATCCACGTCAGTTGTTTTTAATCCGGCCTGCATCAATGCTTCTTCACTAGCTTGGCACATACGTGTAACAGCGTGTTTGAAGGTTTCCCGTCCCTCCATGTGAATGGTGTTCGTACGGGAAAGCACATTGTCAAACGTGATGGGTTGAGCTGAAGCTCCACCGGGCACGCTTAGTAAGTGTGCCAGATTTCCATCACTGCCCATGACACTAGATAAGACTTTGCCAGGCGCATCCGTGGAGTCATCAAACCTAACAATAATGGCACCGGCTCCATCACCAAAGAGAATGCAGGTATTGCGATCCTCCCAGTTGATAAGGCTGCTTAACTTTTCTGCGCCAATTACAAGTGCTGTTTTTCGTGAGCCACCATTAATAAAATGACGTGCTGTTTGTAAGGCAAAAAGGAAACCTGAGCAGGCGGCGCTGATATCGAACCCAACGGCATTGATGGCTCCGATCTTTTTTTGCACAAAACAAGCCGTGGATGGGAAGAACATGTCGGGTGTAACTGTCGCCACAATTATCAAGTCTAAATCTTCTGGCCTGATGCCGGCACTTGTCATAGCTCGACGTGCTGCCTCTGAAGCCATGTCACTGGTCGTTTCGTCCACCGCGGCGATGCGGCGCTCTTTGATGCCGGTGCGGGACGTGATCCATTCGTCCGACGTGTCCACCAATTTTTCGAGATCGTTGTTGGTAACAACTCTTTTTGGCATGTAACTGCCAGTCCCGATAATGCTGCATGAACAAGGATTAGACATGAGAAAAAGCGTGCGAAGTAATCGCGTTTTGAATATGAGGGTTCACTTCATGATCGACTGCTTCCACTCCAACACGTAAAGCATTCATGATCGCCACGGCGGAGCTTGAACCATGACCGATAATGACTACCCCGCGGACACCAAGAAGGGGGCTTCCGCCGTAAGATTCATAGCTGCCTTTTTTCTTAATCGTTCGAAAAGCATCCTTGGCGAGGAATGCACCCATTTTGCGGACAAAAGAAGCTTCAATCTCATGTTTTAGCCACTTGAACATCGCTTTAGCGGTAGCTTCGCAACTCTTGAGAATGACATTACCCGTGAAGCCATCACAAACAATAACATCAAGTTCTGTTTCAAATATGTCATGGCCTTCCACGTTTCCTCTGAAATTGATAGGCGCGTGTTTCAGCAGAGCAAAGGTCTCTTTGGACAGGCTGTTTCCTTTGGTGTCCTCCTCCCCCACATTCATCAGGCCAACAATCGGTGTCGGCTTGCCGTGGACATACTGAGCATAGACTGAACCCATGATGGCATATTGTACCAAATGTTGTGGTGAGGCATCAGGATTAGCTCCAGCATCAAGCAAATAACAGATTCCATGCTCATTGGGCATTGGACTAGCTATACCGGGGAAATCGACACCGCTCAGTCGTCCTAGCATCAACGTCCCAGCAGTAACAGATGCCCCTGTGTGCCCCGCGCTAATCACGGCCTGACATTCCCCCTGTTTCACAAGATCAACGGCTATAGTGATGGATGAGTGTTTCTTTTTTCGCACTGCATCGATGCCTGAATCGGACATTTCCACAATCTGCGGTGCATGAACAATTTCAATTCTGTTTCGCTCTGTGATTTCTTGTAAATCGAGTTCAGCTTCGAGTATTTCGCGAGGTCCTGTGATGTAGAACTTTTCCACCTGTGGCAGCGCCTTGAGAGCCAGCTTTAAGCCTCCGATTGGATTCTTGGGGGCGATGTCTCCGCCCATGGCATCAAGGGCTATTTTCATTTTGTCATATTCACTATGTCCATTAGTTGTAGGAGTTAACGCAGGGTGAGAAGTGTTGCAAACGCAAAGCACAATTCATAAGAGATTGCTCAGGCTGTCGGTGAAAAGTAATTACAATAACAAAAAATCCTCGTAGTGATAAAACACCACGAGGATTAAATTGTGTGCAAATAACTCTGAGATCGAGAGGGGCTAGCCCGCAGTTACATCAAGAACTTGACGGTCACCATAATAGCCACAGGAAGGACACGCCACATGAGAGGGCACTGCTGCACCACATGAGGAACAGGTTTTAAGCTTGGGTGCTTTCCAACGGTTTGCGCCGCGTCTCATTTTTTGACGGCTTTTAGATTGTCTGCGCTTTGGGACTGCCATGTTTCAGTTACGTTTGAGGTTATTCAGTTGATCGAGAGCTCCCCACACTTTTCCGTCCACATCCTTGTGCAGTTCGTCAGAGGATTGCTCCTGTAACTGATCAAACATGCCTTCGGCTGGACACTTGCGCGGTGAAATGTTGCCCATTTCACAGCGCGGGTAGGTCGGAAGGGCAAGAATGATGTCTTCTCTTAGTGTAGTTGTCAAGTCTATCGGTTGTTCATTTTCAATAGGGATCTCCTGGTTATAATCAGCTATTTCTAAATGAAGGAGAAAGCGTTCGGCGCACCGCCCACATTCGAGGTCAAAAGTGGAGCTAATCGAACCAGTTACGATGAATTCATCATCATCTTTTTGAACGTCCAAACAGTAATTCAGGGGGGAATTCGTCTTAATATTGTCGTCTTTATTTAGGTCAAAGACGGCTATTGGTAGTTTTCCCTCGAGATGGAGCCCGTCTGGAGGCATTCCGCGTGGATCAAGATTCAAGTGCATGTAGTTTTTTTGAGGGGTTCAAAGTTTTCCAAGAATATCATTTAAGGTCGCGCTGGGGCGCATGGCGGCAAAGGCTAAGGCATTATTTGGCTGGTAGTAGCCTCCGATATCAACAGGGTTACCTTGCACTGCTCCAAGTTCATTGACGATTTTAGTTTCACTGGCAGTGAGGCTTATCGCGATCGGTGTGAAAATAGTCTTAAGTTCAATATCATTGTCTTGTGCTGCCAGAGCTTGTGCCCAATAGAGTGCAAGATAAAAATGGCTGCCTCGGTTATCGATGCCGCCGACTTTACGTGAAGGTGATTTGTCGTTAATGAGGAATTTTCCGGTCGCTTCGTCGAGGGTGTCCGCAAGGACTTTAGCTTTGGCATTTTTAAAGCGCTCACTGAGGTGTTCGAGTGAAACAGCAAGTGCAAGAAATTCACCAAGAGAATCCCAGCGCAGATAATTTTCCTCTAAGAACTGCTGGACGTGTTTTGGGGCAGAACCACCAGCTCCGGTTTCGAAGAGTCCGCCACCGTTCATCAGAGGGACGATAGAGAGCATTTTAGCACTTGTGCCAAGTTCGAGGATAGGAAAGAGGTCTGTAAGATAATCTCGAAGGACATTACCGGTGACGGAGATGGTATCCTTGCCATCTTTGAGGCGAAGAAGTGTAAATTCTGTCGCTGCCTGGGGTGCGAGTATGTGGATTTCTAATCCTGTGGTGTCGTGGTCTGCGAGATATGTATTAACCTTGGCGATGACCTGAGCATCATGGGCGCGGCCCATATCAAGCCAAAAGACGGCCGGCGTCAGTGTTGCCCGCGCGCGATTCACGGCGAGCTTAACCCAATCACGAATCGGTGCATCCTTAGCTTGGCACGCACGCCAAATATCGCCTTTTTCCACCTGGTTTTCGAGAAGGATTTCGCCTGTTGTGCCGACTACACGAACGATGCCGCTACCGGTGATTTCGAAAGTTTTGTTGTGCGAGCCATATTCTTCCGCTGCCTGGGCCATCAGGCCGACGTTGGGTACGCTGCCCATGGTGCGAGGATCGAAAGCTCCATGCTTTTTGCAAAAATCAATCGTGGCCTGATAGATGCCGGCGTAACTGCTGTCTGGGATGACTGCAAGGGTGTCTCGAAGTTCACCTGCAGCATTCCACATTTTTCCGGACGAGCGGATCATGGCTGGCATGGAGGCATCCACAATGACATCACTGGGAACGTGGAGATTAGTGATGCCTTTTTCAGAATTAACCATCGCGAGGGCGGGTCTATCCGCGTAAACCTGTTGGATGTCGGCTTCAATTTCTGCTTTTTTGTCAGCCGGCAAGGCTTTAATTTTAGAGATTAGATCACCAAATCCATTTTTTAAATCCACACCCAGCTCTGTGAAAAGCGTATCATGCTTCGCGAATAA
>VFKY01000341.1 GCA_009885275.1 Verrucomicrobiota bacterium
CAGGAACAAAAATTAATGCGCTCATAGATCCAGCGCGAAGAGGGAAAAACTGGCCAAGCATCACCCCTAGCGTCAAAACGTACCCTCATGGTATGAGGCGAACTGTCTCGCCCAAACCCTGTGGCCTTCAAGATCGCTTCTTTGATGGTCCAGGCTTGCGCAAAGGAGCTCAAACGTTTTGCTGGAGTAAGCAATGACCAGTCGTGATATTCCTCAGCATTAAAAATCATATTGAGATGCTCATCAGACGGATTTTCAGATGATATTTTTTCAATATCTACACCAATACCATCAGCCTCACCCAATGAGATGATCGAACAGTCATCGCTGTGCGAGACGCTGAAATCCAGATCTGAGGACTGCGGATAAAGGCAGTGAGGTTTTCCATGTTCATCAGGACAAATCTGCACCTGATGCGCTGGCACTCCTATTTCGCGTGCCAGCATTCGCCGTAAAGCCGCCCTTGTTCGCACTGCAATCGCTCCGGCCTTAGTGTCCCCATAGACGGCATAGTAATGCGCGCGTTCTTCAAAGGTAAGAATAGCCAAATCGACGGCGCGTGGTTCTAATAAATCTCGCCCATCCAAAACACGACATAGGATAGAATGCTCTCGATGCGATTTCGGAGCACAAAAAACAAAGTGAGCCAGCATGACACTGAATCTCTCACTAAATGTGTCGGATGACTGTGGTGACAGCGAAACCATGAGCTTTAAAAACCTTAATGCTCGGATATGCCCTACGAACCAGCTTGGCTCTATCGCTGTATTCAGCGTAGCACCAAACCAACCCTCGTGACTTCATTGACTGTCATTAGACAATACACTGTGGAAATGGTTGCAAAAATCTTTTAAAATCTTCTGCTCACTCTCTAACTTTACTTTACTGTCAGGCGCACCGGAATTCCTTTACCCGCCAGATATTGCTTAACATCGCCTACGGTGTATTCCCCGAAATGAAAAATGCTTGCTGCCAATACCGCATCGGCCTTGCCTTCCCGTAAGACATCCACCATGTGATCGATATTCCCCGCACCACCACTGGCAATCACCGGAATCGTCACCGCCTCACTCACCGCTCTCGTAAGGGCAAGATCATAACCCGCCTTGGTGCCATCGGCATCCATACTGGTCAGGAGGATTTCGCCCGCGCCACGACGGCACACTTCCGCAGCCCATTCTGCCGCATCGATTTCTTGTCCATCCCGCAAGGCAGGCTTGCGCCCCCCATGGGTATAGACCGTCCATGAACCATGGGCATTGCGTTTCGCATCGATGGCAACCACGATGCACTGGCAGCCAAAAGCCGAGGCCGCCTCGTCCACGACTTCCGGGTTAAACAAGGCAGCTGTATTCACGCTAACTTTGTCTGCTCCTGCCAACAACATCTGCCGCATATCGGCTACGGTGCGAATACCTCCACCAACGGTGAGAGGCATGAAACAACGTTCCGCGGTGCGCTCCACGACATCGACAATGGTTTTACGTTCCTGATGTGAGGCCGTGATATCGAGGAAGACCAGTTCATCAGCGCCTTGATCATTGTAAGCAACGGCGCACTCGACAGGATCGCCGGCATCACGTAGCTCAAGAAATTTGGTGCCTTTGACGACGCGACCGTCGTTGACATCAAGACAGGGGATAATGCGTTTGGTTAGCATGAAATTCTACGTATCAAGTTCTGTGTTCTTGGTTAAACTCTTTTTGAAGAAAAGCGAATACTGAACCTAGAAGTTGAGTGCTGATAGCCAGCAACGCAACGCTTGGTTTAGAATGAACTATGCTCCCGTCTCGCCAGTGAAAAAGCCATTAAAAATCACCAAGCCATCGACTCTCGACGAAGCGCCACTAGACGAGCTTGCTGAGGACTTCTTTGATTTCATGGAAGTCGAGCGGAACTCATCGCCAAGAACGCTTGTTAACTATCGCCATATCTTGGAGACTTTTCGTAAGCAACACTCTGGCTTCAGCACATGGGAGTCATTAACCGCTGACGATTTTCGGAAGTATCTTTTCGAGCAAATGAAGGCGGGACTGGAAAGAACCACGATCCGTCTTCACTTTGCTGCGCTGCGATCTTTTTTTAAATTTCTTACACGAAGAAAGGGCTGGACGAAAAATCCTTTACTGGAGGTGCTTCTGCCCAAGGCGCAAAAAAAACTGCCCGTGGTGCTGACGCTATCTCAAATGGAAAGCATTCTCGATCTCCCGATGCAAACTCCCAAGGAGAAGCAAGCACCCTTATGGGCACCAGAACGTGATGCTGCCATCATGGAGTTATTTTACAGCACAGGTATTCGCATCAGTGAGCTCGCTGGGCTTAATGTCGCTGATGTGGATATTTATTCAGAGACTTTACGAGTAATGGGCAAAGGAAGAAAAGAACGTCTTTGTCCCGTCGGAAATCACGCGCTCCAAGCCATCCAGCGCTATCGCAGCAAGGCCCAAGTCAATGATGGGCCGCTTTTCCGCAGTAAGGTCGGCAAGCGCATGACCACTCAAGGCATCAATAATTTAGTCGTGAAATACTGGCGTCTTTCTGGTCTACCAGTGCAGTTGACCCCCCACAAATTTCGGCACAGTTTTGCCACCCATCTACTTAACAATGGAGCGGATCTTCGCAGCGTTCAGACCCTGCTTGGACATGCCAGTCTCAGTACGACGCAGATCTATACCCATGTGACCACGGAGCGGATGATGCAAGTCTACGACGATGCTCACCCCAGAGCCTAGATTTTATAAGGGTTGCAGCTCGTTAAAACCCTCTATTTATCTGCAAGAAACAGCGAGCGAGAATCGTATTGTTTTAAGCGGCATCTCTCTCGGTTTCATAAGGTGCCGTTTCTTCATTATGATCTTCACTGTGACAACCCCTTACAAAGTACTCGGCAGCCTCAGCGCGTCGGCATTTTTTCTAGCGCTCACGCCTCTCGCGAGAGCAG
>VFKY01000390.1 GCA_009885275.1 Verrucomicrobiota bacterium
ATACTACCTAATATTCCTTTTGGAGTTCAGACCGGGCAATTGGATATCCCGTTTTGCATTAACATGAATCCAAGCACCCAACTGATGGTGTTGAATGATATTATTGCTTCGTTGGCTGGTGTCGGTATCCCCAAGTTAGTGGTGTTCAACGGGCATGGTGGAAACGATTTTAAATCCCTGTTGCGTGAGCTTCAGGTAAAATGGCCTCAAGTGTTCCTCAGCACTGTTTTTTGGGCAAATATCAATATTGGAACAGATATTTTTGAAATTGCGGGTGATCATGCAGATGAGAAAGAAACCAGTATGATGCTTCATTTGCATCCTGAACTTGTTCTGTCGAAAAAGGATTGGGGCGATGGATCTACTCATGCATGGCGATTACAGGCGATGCGTGAAAAATGGGCATGGGCGCAGCGGTCTTGGACTCAAGCTACCGTCGATACCGGTAGTGGTAATCCACATCTTGCGAGTGCAGATAAGGGGGAACTCTTTGTCCGTACGATTACTGAAAAGTTTGCCGCATACCTAGTTGAGTTGGCAGCAACCGATGTAACAGATCTCTATGAATCGTGATACTTGTTCGCACACGAAAAAAGCTGCGATCAATGATCGCAGCTTCAAGTGTGAATGATTGAGGAGCTGACTACTCCACCTTCATTAAACCATTCATGATCATTGCATGACCAGGAAAAGTGCAGAGATAGGGATAATCACCTTTTTCCGCTGGAGCCGTGAATTCGAGGGTTTCGCTTTCCTTGATATTTAGAAGTTTGGTATGCTGCAGAACATCGGGTGATTCAGGAATAAAGCCCTTACCCATCCATTTCGCCATGTCGGTCATCATGCCATTTGCCAGTGCTATAATGCTATCTTTGGTTCCTGCTTTGCACAGCACGAGATTGTGTTGGAGTGGTGTGGCACTTTCATTGGCGAAGGTAAGCTTCACCTTTTGACCGGGTTTCACAGAGAAGCTGGTGATGTCATAGGACATGGGATTAGCAATGCCGGGCTTGATATTAATGACCGCCACATCACCGCTTGATGCAGAGGGGGCCACTGTGGTTACTACCGCACTCGTTGGCTTGGCGGCTTTGATACCGCCTATAATCAAAATTGATCCAGAAACTAATGCAAATGCTGCAAAGCCAAATCCAATAACAACATTGGCTATATTCCAAAAGCCGTTCTCTTGATCGTGTGTGTCGTGATGTGTTTCCATAGTGTAAGAGTTGCAAAGAAGCACAGCTCAGAGTGAGGTCAAGATGAGTCACGAATTCGCAGTTTATTCTCTTCTGAACTCTTTTATCTGACTCTCCCATATCGCGGTAGCACTGTGATTGGGCAAATGTGTGTGTAGCCAATTTACGGTATCCCTTACTGCTTGGAGAAGGGGTTCTTGTGCTTGTGGAAAACGTTCAAGGCTTTGTTTCAACATTAATAGAGCAGGCTCAGTGTCAATATTAGCGGCAAGAATGCGTATTTTTAATGCGGCAGTGGAAACGTCGTCGGTTAGGTCGTTTTGTTCCTGCATCTCTTTAAGAGCTTGCGCGGCCATCCCAAGATCAAGATAGCCTTCAAGAATCCCTATGGTCGTGCTTTCTTGATCTAAGGCGAGTGGCATATCTTTAAATATAATGCCTTGTAGTCTTTGTGCGGATATTGCACCAGATTCTTGATCTTCATTTTCTTGAGTTGCCATGTAAACCCAACCGTCGCCTTCTTTACCAAGTCGCCAGTGATTGATCGCTAGTAAGATGAACACACCAATCAAAGCACAAGTCGTTTCCAGAATGAATGGTGTGGAGAAGATTGAGAATAAAATTGCAGCCGTATCTCGAGAGACTTCACGAGCAGTGGGATTGAGCAGCAGTAAAACTGCGTAAGCCATGATGCCAAGGAAGCTCCAGAGTATTGGCCAAAAATAGTGTCGAAAATGAGCCATTAAGTTAAGTGGTAGGATGCCAGATTCAGGCTGTCCCTAGTTTACACTTAAAATCGATCATGACACCTGAGATTTTCCTCAGGCAACAAGATTAAAGCTCCACAAGAATTTCGCGAGGCTTTGCACCATCTCCAGGGCCAATGATGCCACGGTCCTCGAGCATATCCATCATGCGTGCGGCACGGGTATAACCAAGTCTTAAGCGGCGCTGAATTAGGCTCGTTGAAGCTTTCTTCTCTGTGCGTATCACATCAAGTACGCGCTCCAAAATGGCCTCATCTTCAGGCGTTATCTCATCACCATCTTCTCCATCGCCATCTTCAGAGCGGTCTTGCAAGGTGGTTTCAAAAACGGGCTTTCCTTGACGGCATGAAAAATCGACAAGACCTTGAATTTCGTCATCCGTGACCATGGTTCCTTGAGCGCGAATAAGCTGACTGGTGCCAGGTGGTAGATAAAGCATATCACCTTTTCCGACAAGTCGATCGGCTCCTTTACGATCTAGGATCACGCGACTATCCAGAGCACTGGCTACCTGAAAGGCAATGCGGCACGGCACGTTAGCTTTAATGATGCCTGTGACAACATCGGCGCGAGGTGTTTGAGTGGCTAGAATGAGATGAATTCCCGCGGCTCGTGCTTTTTGTGCGATTCGAGCAATAGCAACTTCGATATCTGCTGGAGCTGTTTGCATGAGGTCCGCAAGCTCATCAACAATGACCACAATGTAGGGCATGGAGTCCGGTATTTCCATCTCAGGATTCTTTCGTCGTGGTGGCTCTGAGTGCCCCTGCCACACAGATGAATCAGTGGTGTCAGTGCGAAAGTCTGGTTCGTCCTCTGGATCGAGCCCCGCTCCTGATCCGGCTCCTACTAAAGTTGATTTGTTACCGG
This sequence comes from Verrucomicrobiota bacterium, assembly GCA_009885275.1. Lineage (GTDB taxonomy): Bacteria > Verrucomicrobiota > Verrucomicrobiia > Verrucomicrobiales > Verrucomicrobiaceae > Verrucomicrobium. Next base: position 2,837 of record VFKY01000390.1, read on the forward strand.
CTCCGACGCGAGTGGTGGTGCGGCTAATTGCCTTGCGGGTATTGAAAGAGTCGAAGTTACGACACCCCTCATGTGCAAAAATTTGATATCGTTTCTCCATCTCATTTACGACCCAACGCAAGGCGAGTAAGGCGAGTTTCGGATCGGTGACTACGGGAAGTGCGAGATGTGGCAGATCTTTGTAGCCTTGCATTTCTACGACCTTGGGATCGATCATAATGAAACGAAGTTCATCAGGGGCAAAGCGGCACAGAAGACTCGTTATGATGCTGTTGATGCAGACGGATTTCCCGCTGCCGGTGGCCCCCGCTACAAGGAGGTGTGGCATGGTAGCAAGATCAGCGATGATAGCTTTGCCATAAACATCCTTGCCTAAGGCAATGGGTATTTTTGACTTTCCATTTTGAAAGGCTTCATCCTCTAGAAGTTCTCGTATTGGTACAACGACTTTTTCGAGATTGGGCAACTCAATGCCTACGGTGTCCTTGCCCGGAATAGGTGCTAGGATGTTGATGCGTTCTGCTCGTGTGGCTCTTGCGATGTCGGGCTCAAGATTCGCAATACGGCTCACACGCAACCCTTCGCTTGGATAGACCTCATAGCGGGTGATGGCGGGCCCTTTAGTGATATCGCCTGCGGTCACATTAATGCCGAAGGTTGAAAGCGTTTTGATGATGTTCTGTTGCGTGACACGAAGGAACATTTCATCCTCTGGATTCCGCTCAACGACTGGTGGCCAGGCCAGCAAGTCCAGTGGTGGCATTTTATAAGTTTTGAAACGCGCAGTTAGACTTGTTGGGGGAGCAAAGGCGATTCGTTCATCCTTTTGTTCCTGTCGCTTTTGCCATACCTCAGCTAGTTGAGGCTTGGCTTTGGAAGTTTTGGGCGCTGACGAGTCGATGATCTTGGGCAAAGGTTGCACTGGAGGCAATTCAAGCTGCTGCGGTTTGTTGGAAGCAGAAGGAAGATTGTTATCATTAAAGTCATCCATGATGGACTTGCGTCTGCGTGGGACTTCGACTTTATCAATTGCTGTTCTATTTGTGGAGCGTAACGCATTTTCTACGGCTTCCAGTTTGCGCAGTTTTCTTTCGGACCACCAATGTTCGAGGAATTTGATGAATGATGCCTTAAGATGGATGAATAATTGTACTGGGTGAAGTCCGGTGACAAAGATCAGACCAGTTAGATAGGAGGTGGTGAGTGAGATTAAAGAGCCAGTCTCACCCAGAATCCCGACCAGAAGCGTGCCCCCCAGCACATAACCTAATCCTCCACCGGCACCGTAAGGGCTGACGTTTTTGTTGTCCCATTTCCACAGGGTTTGTAAATAAAGGATGGCCGCGGCACTCGCCACCATGATAGTGAATCCGATCCATGCTCGAAGTGAGATGTGAGCACGTGTGGTGAGTTTGTTAACTCCAAACCAAGCGAGACACATCGGAATGACATAGTTTGCTCCGCCAAACATCCAGAAAGTATAGCCGCCAAGCAGCGATCCGAGGCGCCCCATTAAGTTGTTTGCTTGAAGGGATGGTGTGTCAGAGATGGCGAGATGACACCATACGGGCATATCTGCCGGATCATAAGTGATGAGTGCTAAGAGATAGCACAGGGCTGTTGTAAGAAAAACAACACCCGTTATGATATGCCAGGTAGGACTTTCTACAGTAGGCTCTGTGGAGCGACTGCGAGACTGGCGTTGTGAGGTTTGGGAAGACATGTCGAATGTGTCCGTAGCTAACTCTAGGGCTCTAAAAGACTTCGTGGAGAATAGCTTAGGACTGTCAAATGGTAAACATATATTAAATTTATGAAAGTCAGCTATACGGAAAATGACCAATTATTGAAAGTGCGAGCCGCGGAGATTCCATTCATGTTACAAGCCGAGTGGTGACAAATGACTTTAACAGATCACTTTCAACAGCCCTAAAGCCCTTTTTCGTTTCACATGATTTCATCAGCTAAACCTTCGATAATTCGCTTTGCTCCTCTTTATCAAGAGAGGGTTTGGGGTGGGCGCAATCTAGAGTCGCTTTTTGGCCGTAAACTTCCCAAGAGAGATACTCTTTATGGTGAAAGCTGGGAGATTTGTGATCGCCCCGAAGCTCAGTCAGTAGTTATTGGAGGCGAGTTTAGTGGATGGTCTTTGCATGATTTGTGGCAGAAGGCGCGCGAAGAAATTTTTGGAGCACATTATAAAAATCACGCCGCAGAGCGTTTTCCGCTCTTGATCAAGATTCTCGATGCGCAGGAGAATCTCTCCGTTCAGGTTCATCCAGACGACGAGACAGCTGCCTTGGTGGATGGTGAAGCCAAGAGTGAAGCTTGGTTTGTCACGCATGCGAAGCCGCAAGCAAAACTCTATGTAGGGCTTCACGCCGGCACCACGCGAGAGGTATTTTTAAAGAGTATCGAAGACGGCACTGTCATGAATCATGTGAATGCTTGTGAAGTGGATGCAGGGGATTGCTTCGATATTCCCGGGGGCACGCTCCATGCTATCGGAGCTGGCTTGGTTATCTTCGAGATCCAACAAAACAGCGACACGACATATCGTGTTTTTGATTGGAATCGACTTGGTCTAGATGGCAAATCACGCCCTCTGCATATAGAACAGTCGATGAAGGTTTTAGATTTTGAATCTGCGCCCAGTATTGCTAACAGGCGGAAGAATGACGGGTTACTTGGAAATAAGCATTTTCAGTTGGAGCTGATTAAGTTGAAGCGGTCAGAAAAGCATGAGCTATCAAAGGTTTCTAAGTTCTTGATTGGCGCTGTAGTTTCGGGCGAGATTATAATTTGTGGTGAAGTTTTCAATCGAGGCGATTTTTTTCTTATACCTGCCGGACTTATGGAAAGTGCATCTATTGTCATTGTTGCAACCTCGGGGGACGCGTCTCTATTACGGATAAGTCTTTAAATAAAGTGACTGCACATCGCGAGTTTCTTTCACTTGACCAAATCAAATCGCCATCAATTATTGCGTTAACTTATCCCTATCAATGAACAAATACATCATGACCCTGCTCGTGGCCGCTTCATCCAGCGGTCTTGCCCTTCTCGCTGAACCTCCTGTCGCCCAAGCGGGTGCCAAAGTGGATTTTGAGAAGCAAATGCTACCGGTTTTCAAAGCTAAATGTTTTAAGTGCCATCAAAAAGAGCACACAGATGAAAAAGGAGCACTCAAGAAACCCAAGGGTGGTCTTGTCATGGATAGTGCCGAAGGTCTAAAAAAAGGCGGCAAAGAATCCAAAGAAAAGACGCTTGTCGCTGGTAAAGCAGATGAAAGCACTCTTTACAAGTCAGTCATGCTTCCAGTGAGTGATGATGCCGCCATGCCTCCTGATGGCAAAGGTGATCCGTTGACTGATGCTGAAAAGGAACTGCTCAAAAATTGGATTAATCAAGGTGCCGAGTTTGGGGCTTGGAAATAAGTAAAACATTTCATTGCCCGCAGCTTCATGCTCCAAGTCGAAAGCTCTGTCTGATAAAGATATGGCGAGTAAGCTTGGAGTTTTTTTGTCATTATTGATTTTATCTCCGTGAAAGCCTGACGCATTCCCAAAAAGTCCTTGCGTCCGTCCTGATGTCGTTTATTCTGCACGCCCTTTTTAACGGCAACCTTCAATTAATTCCATCATGTCTCAACATAGCAGTCTCAAGTCTTCTGGCGGCAGCGTCGGTGCTAAGCGTAGTGTCCTTAAGCGCGGGGAACGTGTTAAGCTCATGAAAGCTCGTGGTCAGTGGAAGGAAGGTCGTAGCCCCTACAATCTCCCCAAGACCAAGTCTGAGGTTTAAGCTCTGGTGCGTCTCAATCGCTACCTTAGTGCCTGTGGCCTCGGCTCCCGCCGTGGCGCAGAAGAGTTGATCAAGCAAGGACGCGTCTTCCTCAATGGACAGCCCTGCTTGACACTCGGAACAGTCGTCGGCAAGTCTGATGAAGTGTCTGTTGATGGGAATAAGGTTAGACCTGATAAAGGCATTGTTATTGCCTTTCATAAGCCCCGCGGATTTGTTTGCAGTCGACGTGACGAGCATGACCGCGACACAATTTACACGCTTTTACCTGCTCAATTTCATACATTGCATCATGTAGGGCGACTCGATAAGGAAAGTGAAGGACTGCTCCTGATGACTAATCGTGGCGAAGTCTCTCAGCGCCTTACTCACCCTAGTCAAGGTGTTGAAAAAGAATACGAAGTGTTATTGGAAACACGTTTTGATGCCACTCAGCTTTTTAAGCTTACTCACGGTTTTCATACGGAAGAAGGCTTCGCAAAGGCAGAACGTGCATGGATGATCGGCGACTTCAAAATTGGAATGGTTTTGAAGCAGGGATTAAAGCGTCAAATACGTCTTATGCTTTATTTCATGGGCTATGAAGTAAAGCGCCTTACACGAGTGCGTATTGGAAATCTAGCGTTGAAAGGCATCCCTGAAGGAGCTTGGAGGGAATTGAGTGATCGTGATGTGGAGAAGCTTTTGCTTAACCCGCTGTCTAAGGATCGCCCTAAGTTAAGTAAGCCGAAAACTGCCGCTGTAAAGAAGGCTGCCGAGATTCGTAGCAAGCATCGCAAGGCTCCAGCAGGGCCGCGCACTTTTCGTAAAGCTCCTGCTGCCCCTCGCAAACAGACGCGCAATCGGCGTCCGAATTCAGGCGGGGGTAAGTAATTCAGTCTGAATTATTCTAGGTCAGCAAATCTTCCAGAGCCGCACTGATTGTGACTGGCCTCGAAGCAAAACCTCACCAATATCATGGGGGGAAAGCTCTTCCATGGCCGCCTCTAATAGAACTTCTTGCGATACGAGTAATTCGGCTGAGTAATCTTTAGTCGCTTGTTCGATCCGTGCCGCAATGTTTACGGTCTCACCAAGAATCGTGTATTCTTGACGTTGCACCGAGCCTACGTTGCCTGTGATGGCTGATCCTGTATGAATACCGATGCCCAGCTTTGTTTGAGGGAATTCTGGCAATGCATTGAGATTTCTTACTTCATCTAAAATGTGGAGTGCGCATTGCAATGCTGATTTACTGCTGTTGGACTGTTCCATGGGGGCACCAAAAATGGCCATAAATCCGTCACCAAGAAATTTGTTTACAATGCCGCCGTGTTCATTAACCACGGTAATCAGTGGATCAAACAATTGATTCAGATACGTCATGACCTGTTCAGGAGAAAATTCTGCAGCAATTCGACTAAAGCCGCGAATATCGACGAACATCACGCAGGCTCGGCGCAACTCCCCGGTTGCCCTTAGAGGATGATGTAGAAGAAAGTCTGCCACTTCGGGGGACACATGTTGGCCAAACACTTGAATCGCGCGGTCACGCGCTCTGGCAGCATCAAGGGAACGCACCAGTTGTTTTTTTAGATGCTTGGCCATGAAGCCCGCGCCAATTCCTGATATTAGCATGACGATGCTTTTGACGATATGCGGAATGGGGTCTAACGCGCTTTCCATGCCCGGTAGCGGTGCGTAGGATGATACTATGATCGCTGAGACGGACCCGAAACTTGCGGCGGCCAGTGCGCCAGTAAATACGCACAGACGAAAGTCCAGATAGAGAGTGGTGAGAAAGATGAATGGAAAGTAGAGAAAGGCGAGGGTGCCACCGAGAGCAAGCGCCGGTGGGTGTGCAACATTTGCCCACAACCAAAAATTAAAAGTGTGCTGACTCATTTCAAATGCGCTCGTTAGATACGGCATCCATTTTGGTCTGGATTTACCTTCTCGAGACAAGCGTTTGATATAGCGTGCCAACGCCAACTCGTAGCATCCAAGCAAACACAATATTGCCCCCACGTTTCGGTATATGCTTCCAAATTTTGATTCGAAATTCGGATCATGTATGGAAAGATAACTCGTCACGGCAATCAAAAGCACCATGAGTACGACCGATAATCCGAGCATCGCCTTGGCTCGCAGGTATTCTGCTTCAAGTGTGCCCAAAGCCAGCTCATGATCGAGCAAGCGTGAGATCTCCGCTTCCTCTTGAATTGGAAATACTTTCTTCGGCATTAGGGCATCAAACACCAGTCATCAAGTGATTGCCAGTGAGATGTGAAGTTAGATCAATGATAGGGCGCTGTAATACCCTGAGAGTTTACGGCTTATCGAGCGAGGTGTTGGAAAAAATTGAAAAGTTGACGTCGCTAAAAACTTCATAAGCATTTGCTTTTATGTGTTGTTGGAAGCGAGTCACTTCTTTCTTCTTCATCACGGCAAACGTTCTTGTGGTCTTGTTTCTCCAAACCCCTCGAAAACTGTTCATCTTCATGTAGCGATCGGTGTGATCTTCCCATTCCAGTCCAAATGATTGCTCCTCGTGAATTGCATCTACTACGCCAACGGTTTTTCCAAGATATAACGGCAAGTCATGAAAGTATTCTTCGTAACTAAATACCAAGTCAGCAGTTTTTAATTCACGTTGTAATTGGGTGACTATGGGTTTGATGCTAGGCGGTTGGAAGAGCGCCATAAGTGGATTTGCTAGTACAGCCAGACCCGCGGCACCGATGGCTAGAGGCCATATACCAGGCCTCCTGTTTTTTCTTGCCCGCCAGAGCCACTGAACGCCAATCATTCCAATGATAAGACTGCTAGGTAAAACCCAAGGCGAAAAGTTTTCATTAAGCTTCCCACTTTGTTGTTGTATTGGTGCTGCGATGTAGAGACCAAGGGCGATAATGAGGAAGACGATGCCGTTCACTCTGTAGCCCCACGTATGGGGACTTGGGTGCGCGCTTTCTTCGTTAACTGTCCAGAAGCGCCCAATGATCAAGGCCAATGGCGGAAAAACTGGGATAATGTAAGGAATGAGTTTTGATTTGGAAACAGAGAAAAACAAAAGAGCAAATGCTGCCCATATCAGAAAAAACCATATTTCAGAATGTTCCTTTCGGCTTTTCCAACCGCCTTGAAAAACAGTTTTTAGTGCTTTGGGCAGGAAACATATCCAAGGCAGAAGACCGACAAGAAGTACCGCAATAAAAAACCAAAAAGGTTGAGTGCGATGACTGCCATCGCTGAGATAGCGTTGAAAATGCTCATGAATGATATAGAAATCAAACCATTCATGATGGCGTGATGAAACAAGCAAGTGCCAAGGCAGTGCGATGGTTAACACGATTATGATGCCGGATACGAGATAGATTCGTCGGAGTTTTTCCCATTGATTCAGCAACGCAAACCATAGAAAAATAATCGCCCCAGGGAGCATGATGGCGAGTATGCCTTTTGTCATGACTGCGAGAGCGATTAAAGCATAAAATGCATAGAATAAATTTCGTTGGCGTGCCCCCGCCGCTTCTCGCTGCCCCACAACGAAACAGAGAAGAGCGGAACTCATCAGCACAGAAAATGTCATATCAAGAATGATCAGTTGGCTCATCGCAAAATAGAGTACTGATGTGCCCAAAATAATCGCGGCATAGAACCCAGTGGATTTGTTATAGAGGGTTTTTCCTGCAAGATATACCGCGAGACATCCTAATATCCCAAATGCCGCTGGCCAA
>VFKY01000131.1 GCA_009885275.1 Verrucomicrobiota bacterium
CGCTGATATCACAGGTGTGCACGGCATAGGATTTAACCAAGCCAAGACGATGAGCCGAAGTTGCTGAGTGCGTCACACCTATCACCACATGTCCTTCGTCGTGCAGCAGGTCTGCCACTCGCTCTCCGACATATCCGCAGCCAATAATAAGAAACATCATGAGTTATGGTGCTTTATTGCGTGCTAATTTATAGTATTCAGTCAGACCGTTCACTACCCCTCGGGTGTAATCTTCCAACGGACTGGTCACAAGTTCATCATCAAGTAATGTTCGACCAATATATTGCCCAAGAAGTAGTCGCTTGTATGTTTGCTCGTTGTTCATCACATATGGCTCAAAGTAAAGCACAGGGCATTGATATAAACGATTGGCTAACAGATTACGAGCAAAGACATAGGGGTTCTCAGAAACCCGTCTCGCTTGCGGTGTGATATAAACATATGGCGGTAAACGGGTAGATTTTGCGAGGGCGACCGCCACAACATCCGCCATAGCAATCTCCTGCTCATGCGCGCGACTAAAGACGCGTCGAAGCATCTCAAAGCGGACATCTTCAGTCTGCAATTCTTCCGCGCTATAACAGCCATTCACCATGAGATGCAGATGGTTTTTATCAACAAAGGCAGGCTTTTTAGGGTCACCCCAAGCCTCTGCGTTCAAGTGTAAACAAAGAACCAGATCGGGACGAAGCTCTTCGTTTACACGCTGAGCACGAGCTCGTATTTCACTCACACGATAATATAGTTTTTCTGTTTGCCATTGAACAGTCAGAATACGCTCTTCACCCACCCTATCCGCATAGTTCTCCACAGGATTTGCAATGCCTGCATCGAGTAAGACCTGCCGGGCTGCCTTTTTTAGATCATTGATATTAACTTTCGTCACCGGGGCTTCCTGCTGCCTGACCATCGTAACCGTGGCACCAAGAGCCTCCAGCCTTGGTTTAAGCATTTCTGCTACTTGTAATACCAAGTGACCCTCCATGATCGATTCGCCAGGATTCATACTAAGCCATCGCTCTTCCATTTCCGCATAACCTCCTCCGATATGCCCGGGATCTAGCGCAATATGTACTCCCTTCAAGACAGGCTCATCCGCCTTCAAAGGCAGTAAATCCTTCGGTAATCTCCAGTACTGCGGAAACGTCTTTGGCTCCGCGTCATGCTTCCGAAAAACTATGCGTTTAGGAGGTTTCCCGGGGCTGGTTATCACCAGCAATGCGCCCTCTTCCACACTCCAAGGCAATGTGAACTGGGTTCGATTCAAATAAACCTTCGTCATGGCAGCTTCGAACTCTTCCTGACTCAATGTTCCAGAACTCGCATCAAGCGCTGACCAATCCGGAGCTTCTGCCAAGGGACTGATCTTGGGTTTGCTCATGATTTCCTGCGCGTCCAGATCCTGCAACAATAGACACAACACCACGAAGCTACTCAGCATCTTATAAATGCCTTGTCGCCATAATGGTTTGTTGCCTAACTCGCTTACCAACTTCAACATGAGGTCAGCGTAAACTTGATTCCGTAACAAATCATCTCCAAATAGCATCTGCATGAACGACACCCCGATGGAAGACACCCTCATTCGCATTCTTTTTCTAGGTGACGTCATGGGAGACCCCGGTCGAAAAGCGGTAGCAGAAATGTTGCCCAAACTGAAAGAGGAACTCAACGTAGATTTTGCCATCGTCAACGGTGAAAACAGCGCCAGCGGTCGTGGCATCACCCCGAAGATAGCCATAGGCCTCATGCGAGCAGGTGCAGCCGTCATCACTACGGGCGATCATATCTGGGATCAAAAAGAAATCATTCCATTCCTCGCGGAAGAACCCCGCGTGCTCCGTCCCTTGAACTATCCAGAGGGCACCCCGGGTCATGGTTGCATCGTACTCGACACCAAAAAAGGCAAAATTGGAGTCATCAACGTCCAAGGTCGAACTTTCATGAAGATGATTTTAGAGAATCCATTCCCAGTAATGGCGGAAGCAGTAACCAAAATGCGCGAAGAAACCAAGATCATCTTTGTCGATGCTCACTCTGAAACCACGAGTGAAAAAGTCGCTCTCGGTTGGTTTCTTGATGGTCAAGTCTCCGCCGTTGTCGGCACACACACTCATGTCCAAACGGCTGATGAGCGCATCCTTCCCAATGGCACCGCATTTCTTTGCGACGCCGGCATGTGCGGTCCGCTCAACTCGGTCATCGGCATGGATGTCACCACGGCGATTGAGCGATTCACCAAATTACTCCCAAGCCGAAATCACATTGCCAAGGGTCCGGTAAAGCTCTGTGGCGCGTTGATTGACGTTGATCCTGAGACTGGCAAAGCCGTACGAATTGAACGCATACAACGCATCTGGCACGAGCATGAGGAGAGTTCATAGTTCATAGTTCATAGTTCATAGTTCATAGTTTTTGGTTGAGCGTTGAGCGTTGAGGAAAATTCACAACTCCGCTTTGTATCGCAACGCGATACCCCTATGCTTAGCCATGGGTTTCAACCCATGGTGTCGGCATGCAAATGAATCAATCGCGACGCGGTTGCCCCATCACTTCGCAAGGATCTTCACCTTGGAACTCACCATGGCACCGCGCTCATCCGTCACATTGAAAAACCACATGTCTGAGTCTGCAGGCGGTGCGGGTGCGGTGACGGCGCCATTTTCTACGATGGCAGGAACCGTGATCCACTCGCGCTTGTGGATCGCTTCTCCCGGTTGCGCGTAATTCAGCACGGCGGTCTTAATGGGAAGAGCGCTCTGCACCGTGGCAATGACCTTGCCATCCTTCAGCGTCGGCTCACTGCAAACCGGCAACGGCTTCTCACCATTCACCCCGAGAACGCTATCCACATACCATCCTATTTCGCTCGGCGCCCAACCAACCTCATGACCATGAGGCATCTTTACTTGAATACGGATGTTTTTGGAAGCCAGCGCGACCGCTTCATAGCTCTTCATGTAACTGTTCAACCAGTAAGCAAAATCATTGGTGCCATTCACAAAGAGGATAGGCACTCGGCATTTCGGCAGATGAGTCGAGGGGTCATAAAGCTCCACCCAGCGCTTCGTTTTCTCAGGTCCAATCTTGGCGAACTCTCCAAGCCATTTGCTGTTCTCATGGAGAAATCCACAACCGTAAACCGGAACTGCCGCTTTGAATCGATGATCAATGGAAGCGACAATACAGGTAGTGTAACCACCCCAACTAATACCTGTTACCGCCGTACGTTCGGCATCGACCTCCGGGAAACTACGCAACAATGAATGCGCCAGCACACTATTGGCTACTGCATGATAAGACCAATCATCTGAGATGTCTTCCGTGCCAATGGTTTCGAACTTTGCAGGATGCCCCTGATCGGGTCCACCGTCGATCATCCTCACAGGTTTCTTTTTATCATCAAGCTGATCAGTACGACAACCTGACAAATCCATGGCGATGGCGGCATACCCCCGCTTCGCCCATAGCTCCGCCCATTGCGGAAAAGCCGTTCCGCCGCCGCCGTGAATGAGGACAATACCAGGATATTTCTTCGACTCAATCCCCCCCCCACCAAGTGTTGCAGGTGAAGCATAATAGGCAAAAACCTTGGTGGGCTTACCATTGAAGGATTCTCCCGTATAAATAAGTGAACGAACCGGGCCATCCGCTTTTACCCATTCAAAGGATGTTGCTATCGACAGCTTCTCCAAATTCCAAGGAGCAGTGTTGTACTTTGCAGCCTCTGCTTGGACAAAGGGATGACAGACAACGAAAAAGACAAATATGAGGTAAAGAAATTTCATGCGTATCAGATTATACGCGATCAATCCGTCATTACTCTCACGCGAAACGCAAGCACTATAGAACCACTTACCGCCGACGCTTTGCCTTGCCGCCACGACCACTCATGATGGCTCGAGCTTTACTCTCGTCATTCAAAATGGTGGTGAACTTATATTTAAAATTGTCCAACTTGCGTCGTTCGATGTCTTGTCCAATAAGACGCTCAATCGAAGAGACATAGGGAATTTCTTCCGCTGAGAACAACGTAAATGCATCTCCTTCTTTCTGTGCACGACCTGTGCGCCCAATGCGGTGGACATAATCTTCAGAATGCTCGGGCACCATGTAGTTAATAACATGGGTGACGCCACTGACATCAATCCCACGCGCAGCGAGATCGGTGGCCACAATGATTTCACAAGTACCTTCACGAAAGTCTTGAAGAGCCTTTTCACGATCCTTTTGGCCAATATCACCATGCATCACCGCCACCTTGTGTTCGCCATCGCGTTGAATGGCTCCGTAAAGACGATCGGCGTCCATTTTAGTGCGCGTAAAAATCATAACGCTATGAAAATCTGTGCGACGTAGAAGCTCCAAAAGCAGTTCTTCACGCTGATCACTAGCAACGGGATAAAGGTAATGACTGATGGTTTCAGCAGGAGAGAATCGAATGCCCACTTCGATGCTCTCTGGTTCACGCAAAGCCCATTCCGCAAGCCCTTTGATCTGCGGAGGCATCGTGGCAGAAAAGAAAAGGGTCTGCCGACTACGAGGCGTTTTCTCCACAATGCGACGGACATCAGGAAGAAAACCCATGTCCAACATACGATCCACTTCGTCGAGAATGAGAACATCAATGTCGCGCAAATCCACAGTGCCATCGCTCATGAAATCAAGCAGTCGACCAGGAGTGGCCACCACGATATCGACACCGCGCTGGAGACCTTCACGTTGTTTGCCGTAGCCTACACCACCGTGTACTAACAAGGTACGCAAACCCGTGTGCTTGCCGTATTTTTCAAAAGCTTCCACCACTTGAGCCGCCAGTTCACGCGTGGGTTCGAGAATGAGACAACGGAGCTTCCCAGGTGCGCCAAGGCGGGAAAGGGTCGGCAGACCGAAGGCAGCGGTCTTACCTGTGCCAGTTTGGGACGCACCCACCAGGTCCTTACTGTTTAAAATAATGGGCGCAGCTTTGGTCTGAATTTCTGTGGGGTTCTCATAACCCATGTCGCGAATCCCTGCGAGCACCGCAGGAGAAAAGCCAAGAGCTTCGAAGGCTTCTGGATAAGGACCCGGAGGAACTTCCGGCGGAGCGGGTGGTGGAACTGCTGCCACGGCAGGAGCGTGACGACGTTCACCTGCTTCTCTTTCTTCTACCTCTACACGACCACCTCTGGCGGGGCGCTTGCCTTTGCTGTCTCTCCCGCCTTCTCTGCCATCACGATCGCGGGTAGAACCACTACGGGAACTGGAAGGTCTGGCCGAGGTCGAGCGACTACGTTCACTTCGGTCACCTTGAGGTGTGGATCTACGATCTCCTCTTTCATCCGAAGATCGGGCTTCGCGCGCCGGTTTTCTTGGCTCTTGCCTGCTAGTATGGGCTTTCTCCGGAGGCTTCTCCTTGAGTTCAGGCTTTTTCTTTTTACCCAGTCCGGTCAGGCGCTTGATGCCTGAAGTAAGGCGCTTAAGCAAGGAGGGTTTATCTTTCTTGGGCTGAGTCACAGGGGATACGGTAGGAACGGATTTACTAAGGTCTGCTGTATGCAGGGGTATTCCATCCCATCATTCATGAGGTTTTGCAATGACGGAGATTAAAGTAGGATGTTTGAAGTCTAAGATGAGTTGCGGAGCGAACTACTGAAACGCTCGCGTTCTGAGTCCGTATTCGCTCACTTAAAGCGTTAAACAGGGATTCCGCCCTCCTTGGGGCACCTATCCCCTCGATAGGAAGAGGACAATGAACTGACTTGATTGAGACGCCGCTCTACTCAAACGCTTGGCCCTGCGATTAGTTGCCAGCCTCTGTGTTTGCAGATTTAGTGGTCTCAATATCTTTTTGTTTTTCCAGAGGCAATTGTATTCTCTTTAGTTCTTCAACCTTGATTTTGTGTTGAATGATTACGGCTATGTAGTGATCCAGCGCATAAGCGTATGTCTTCGATGATGCTTTAATGCGTGCTGTCGCCTCTCTCACTACCCGATCGATTCTCAAACCTCCGACTCTCCCCACTTTCGTGCCGTCATCGCCACCATTTAACAAATCTCCTATGGATTGTTGCAACAGATTGATGCGTTCATTTATCCATCGATACTCATAAAAAGTATCCGCCATCGAGTAAGAAGTATTAGTGGTTTTTTCAATTTCGACGGCCTGCTTTTTTAAATCTTCGATTTTTTTCTCAAAGGATTTTACAATGCGATCTTTTTCACGATCTGCCGTCCTAACTTTGTCGCGATCCATTGCGCTTTCTCTTTGATGGATGTCGTAATACTCTTTGTATTCATTCAGTGAATCTGCCAGCTTAACCATCTGCTTGATTCTTGCTTTGGTTTTTTCTTGAAAGATGCTTTTGATGGATTGCGCATCAGCATTGACTTCATTGGTTTCACTTTTAAACCGAGTAGTTACTCTTTGAGATTGATCTTCAAAAAACTTAACAGATGCTTCGATGTCTTCGATAAGTTGTTTCTTATTCCGAATGATCGAAGTCCCTGTCTCGTATGAGTCCCTAAATTCAATGATATAATCAACGATTTGATTCAGCTCTTTTTCAAATTTTTCATCAATGGCATTAATTTCTGCCAATATGATTTCCCCCTTCAATTGAAGCGCCGCTATTTCACTTGTCAGGTTTGATGCCTTCGCTTCAGCGATGCTTTTAACGCCTTCGTTCGCTGATAAAGGTTGTGAAATAATTAGGATTAAAATGAACCATATATTTTTCATTGTTTTTCCTCCTGTAATCAATGCTGTAGTTACTTTTACAACAATACTTGATCACAGAGAAAGTTCATAAACTATACCAACATCTGAGTTTTACTGGTCAAATTTTGCGGTCAGATCATCTAGATTGATGGCCATCTGAATATCCATATGGCTCTGAGCAAAATCGATATTGCTACACAGTAAGTTATGTAGAGAGATTACCCCTGAAAGCCTATTTTTAAAAGAAATGCAGAAAGCATTATAACTTTGGCCTAAACAACTCGGTTACCCATCCTATTTCAAGCAGGATGCTTTATTCATTAAGCCACTGCTTGTATGCCGCGCTGATCAGGTAATCCTCCCCCAAAGCCTCTCTCAATGGATCGTCCTCGGCAGAAGTGGAGAAACCAAGATGGAGGTGTCGTCGCCAGCCTTCGGCATAGGCAAACTTACCGGACATGCGCCCCACTTCAGCGGAGACTTCATCCATGGAAACCAGATATGAATCCATCCCCTGACTCACGTCCAGCCAATGTTTTTGGCATTCATGAGCAGCAAGAGCTTGTCGTTTTACCGTATGCACTTCAGTCGTATTGACATAGGCCTCAGCATGAATGCGTTTTCCAAGAGGATCACGCAAACCATGCGGCATGGCATGATACACGGTGACATTTTGGAAACTAGCGCCATGGGGAGGGTCGCTCGGAATATTCGGAATACACCGACCAAATGTAGCCGTGACAGCGAGTCGCGAAGCCGTCATGTGATCCTCCATGTAATCTTGCGGCGCATGTGTCAATACGATGCTCGGCTTTGCCTCCCTAACCACAGCGCTGACCTTGCGTAAATATGACACATCATAAGTTAGCGCCAAATCATCAGAGATAGGCGGGTAAAATTTGGCTCCAAGAATACCAGCCGCTTCTTGAGCTTCGGCGAGCCGCTTGATCGCCGTCTCACTGGCATTCATCTGTACCGAACCACCCTGACCGCTGCACAAATTGATATAGTGAATATCCCACCCCTTTTGCTTAAGCAAAAGCAAGGTTCCAGCGGCAACAAATTCAATGTCATCAGGATGAGCAAAGATAGCGAGAACAGATTTAGAGGGCATAGAGTTAGGGGGTTACATCGAACAGCCCCTTCCATGGAGCAAGTTAGCTAATAAATACTATGCACACAGTTTTTGAAAGGTCATCCTTTGGGTTAATTTGCATCACACAACGCCCGAAAAAGAGCCTCTAGTCCTCCTGTATTACTAAGTCAATTTACTGTGAACCAAGCATTTGCCGCAAATACACCATTAATTCCAGTGATGGACAAATCCCACGCAAAGGCTTATTGTTAGCATTTGTTTCCCAAATCATGCATAAAATCCCTTCTACTCTCATCCTCTGCTGGTTTGCCTTCAGCATATTAAGTGCATTTGGGCAGAGCAATGGCGGTGAAGCTGGCGACATCTATTTCAAGGGCTTCATGTTGAAAAATGAAGCTGAAAAACTGGAGCAGGCGGGCGATGTGCGAAGCGCTCAGGAAAAATATAAGCAGGCGTATCAACTCATCAGCACTGTTGCAAAAAACTTCCCAGAGTGGCAACCGGATGTCGTGAGCTATCGGCTCAAGGCTATTGAACAAAAGCTTTCGCTAGCCCCCCCTCTGCCCGTCGTTCCGGCATATACCCCGGCACCTTTAGGAACAGCTCCTGCCGTCCCTCAAACCATCCCCTATACATTGCCTCAAACATCACCAGGTGCTCCGACCGTTGCTGGCGGCATGACTAATCCGCTGGATATGATCAATCAGCAGTTTCAAGCACTACAGCAACAAAACGCCCAACTTCAGGCTCAACTAAAACTATACGAAGACGGTTACCGAAATGCACTTCGGGATCGACAACAGTCCACACAAGATCGTGACTCTTTAGCCAAGCAAATTCAGGAGTTAACTGCAAAAATGGCTGAACTCGAAAAGAAAGCCAAAGAAGGCGATCCCGCGGCCAAGCTTGAGTTAGAGAAACTGAAGAACGAATCCAAGATGGTGTCTTCATTACTTGATGCCAGTAACAAGCAACTCGCCGAAGCCAATAAATCGATCGAGTCCCTTCAGAAAGAAAAAGACGCCCTCACTTCTAACCAAACTCGCTTGGAAGACGATCTCACGGTGGCCAAGAAAAACGCCATGGACCCTGAGGATTTGAAAAAGCTGCTCGCCGATAACTCGCGCCTAAAACAGGAGCTGGAAGTTGCACGCAAGCAAATCGAGACCATTAAAGCAGAAGGTGGCAAAAAAGACGAAGAGATCACAAGTTTAAAGGGACAGCTTACCGTTATCCAAGGGGAACTCACCAAGTTACGCCAAGAAAACACCTCTTATCAGGGACAAGTAGCTGATTTAACGGTCAAGCTGAAAAGCTTGAACCAGCAAATGGAAAAGGTATCCGCCGATAAAGAAATCACTTCTGCTGAGAGCGCTAAGGCGAACAACGACAACAAAATGCTACGCGACATTATTTTGCGCCAAATCCGTCAGCAGGAACGACAAAGACAGGCTAAAGAGCTTGTCATCGCTGAAATGAACAAAATGGAAAGCGCCTCCCGCACGCTTATGGACAATTTGGAGGAAATGACAAGCGTCAAAATCATGCTTAAAGTCGATGAAGAATCCCTATTCACGGAACCGGAGTTAAAGGAAATCTTTGCCAGCGCAGCTGTCAGCGCAACGCTTGAAGCAAAAAGCGCTAAGAAACCAGTTATAGCAAAGTCCGGTAAAGATGATGTTTTACCCCTCCCATCGGGAGCTCCAGAAAATTACAACAATAACACTGAGCAAAAACTGATGACACAGGCTTATGCTGCCATCGAAAAGAACGACTTCAAAACAGCAGAACAGGCTTATCAGGACGCGCTGAGAGCCAACCCACGAAATACCGCAGCCTTAGCAAACCTAGCCGGCATCAAGCTTCAGAGCAAACAGCTCAACGAAGCCGAGCTTCTGCTCCAAAAGTGCCTTGTTTATGAGCCTGAAAACCAGTCTGCACACTATCGCCTTGGTATTTGCTTCTTTCAGCAAAATAAGCTCAATGAAGCGCTAAGTAGTTTTGAAAAATGTGTGGGGGTAAACAATAACGATGCCTTGTCTCATCACTACCTTGGAATCATCGCCAGTCGAATGGGCAACCGAAGCAAGGCAGAGGTTGAATTCAAAAGTGCTGTGGCAGCAAACCCTGAGTATGGTGATGCGTATTTCAACCTCGCCGTGCTATACGCGACCACAGACCCTCGCGACATGGTTCTCGCCAAGAAGAACTACTATAACGCTCTAGCACATGGTATTAAAGAAGATAAGGCCATGGAAAAAATTCTCACCGGAGGTGCCGAGGCAGCACAAGTTGAAAATACAAATGGCGGCACGATATCTACTCAGTAGATCCCGCTGGCTTTTGATGATGACTCAACCTCCTGACTTGGACTCGAATGAGAATATATAGCCGCGATAATGAACACGCGGGCAAGTCGTTAAAAAACTCCGGGTAAAATATGTTTAATACAGCTTTTAAGCATTTGCTGGGGCTGCACAACGGAAATATAAGTCTCACTTCCGTTAAAAACTAATTGACCCCATGCCTAGTGCGGCATTTCTTCCGCGCTCCTTTTCAACCGTCTTATATCATGCTCGCGTTCTTTCGTAAACACCAAGGCACCTTCTGGATTGTCATCACCGTTGTTGTTATCATCAGCTTCACTTTTTGGGGAGGCTACAGTCAACCTGATGACAGAAAAAACACCGACAATCAGATCGCCTTCACACTTTATGGGGACCAATACAATTTTAGCGAAATGTCTCGATTAGAGCGTAATTACGAACTGTCTATGCGTCTAGGCTTGAGGGGCTTCTCAGAAACCCTCAGCTTCATCACTCAACGTTATCAGGTCGAAAATCGTGTGCCTTTTGACTTTTCTCTGAATCTGCTCGTCCTCCGTAAGGAGTTGGAGAAAAACGGTATTCATGCATCTGATGAGGAAATAAAACAGGAGTTCAAGAAGATGCCCGCCTTTCAAGTAAATGGCCAATTTGATGGTTCGCGTGCCGATTTTTTCGAAAACGATTTAGGCTCCATTGGATTCCGCCAAGCGGATCTCTACCAGTTACTACGCGATTGGATCGGCCTCCAGAAGCTTCAAAAACTGATCGCTGGTAATTATGTCGCCCCCAGTTATGTCGCGAAGCAGTATTACTCTGCTGGATATCAAACCATCAAGGTAGCTTCCATACCTTTCGCCACCGAGACATATAAAGCCTCAGCAAAAGTAAGCGACGAAGAGTTAAAGAAATACTTTGAGGAAAAAAAGGACACTTTCAAAACTTTGGAAAAGCGAGCCTTCAGCTATGTCTTTATTGAAAAGCCCAATGTCGAAAAAATGAATGCCGAGGATACCGTAAAAGCCCGCAACTCCTATGGTGAAAGAATAAATAACTTTGCTGCCGCCAGCATTGAGCCCAATGCCAACTTTGAGGCGCTCGCCAAAAGTGCCAATCCAAGCCTTGAAGTCAAAAGCACGCCTCTCTTTAGTATGGATGCCCCACCTGCTGAATTGAAAGATGATTACGCATTGCTAGTGGAAGTATTTCGTAACGATCCCAAAACCCATCCAGTAAGCGACCCCATTGAAAGCAGCAAGGGCTACTATGTTTTCAAGGTAACTCAAGTAGATGAACCAAAGCAACAGGATTACGCAACTGTAGAGGGCAAGATTCGTGATGTGCTTATAGCGCAAAAGACGCAAGAAGCCCTCATAAAAGCGGTCAACGATGCACGCAAACAGGTGGAAGACTCCATCAAAACCGGCAAGACCTTCGAAGATGCAGCAAAGAGTGCTGGACTTGTGCCACAAATGCTCGCTGAGTTTTCGCCCTCAAATCCAATCACCGATCTTAGTAATGGTAGTGAAATTGCAGCTGAAGCTGAAAAAACTCCCGCCGGTCAGTTCACTAAACCGCTGAGCACTGACAATGGTGTGATCCTTGTTTACGTCGTCGCCAAAGAACTTCGTAAACGTGAAGATGGCGATAAAAGTAAAACAGGCATTGAAAAATCGCTCACCAACTTCAATCAGCGCAACATTTTCAGGGCCTGGTTTGAAGCCCGCCGTAATGATGCCAAAGAGGATGCCAATGCTTTGATGCGCCGCACTCTCGCTGGACAGTAAGTCGACTCAATGATTAGCCCCAACACGGAACGCGATGCCTTGTATGACGATGCCAGTGGCCATGTTGCCGTTGGTGAGCTTGATGAAGCCGTAAAGCTCTACCGGCGTTGCATCGGAATCGATCCTAGCTACTTCGATGGGTGGCATGCTTTAGGTATGGCGCTCATGAAAACCGGAGAGATGAAGGAAGCGATTGGCGCAGGCATGATGGCCACCACTCTACAACCCAATGATCTACTTGCTTGGACCGCCCTCTCGCAGATGTATGTCAAAAACGGCCAAATTGCAGAAGCTGAAGACGCCAAGGGCAAAGCTCGCATCCTCTCGCTCGGCGGCAAGGTTTTGAAGTGATCACGGCAAGCTTTCCGTTTTCAATCGTCAGTTTTCATCCAACGTAGTGGTCTATCGCCGCTTTTTAAATGCCCGATATACTCATTATCTATATTTCTCATGTCCAAGCCCTATTACATCACCACTGCCATTGATTACACAAACGCACCTCCACACATAGGTCATGCTTATGAAAAAGTGTTGGCTGATGTCATGACGCGATTTCAACGGCTCAATGGGCGCGAGGTTTACTTTCTCACTGGCGTTGACCAACATGGACAAAAAGTGCAAAAGAGCGCAGAAAATGCCGGGCTCAGTCCCAGGGATTTTGTAACCAATGTCACTGAAAAATTCACTTCTCTCTGGGAACAACTTAATGTGCAATATGACGGGTGGGCCGCAACCACCGATGAAAAACATATTCGTGTCGTCCAAGCCATGCTGCAGAAACTACATGATTGCGGTCAACTCTATAAGCAAAGTTACAAGGGCTTCTATAGCGTGCGACAGGAACAATTTCTCACCGATAAAGAGCGTGGTCCCGATGGTGTGTTCGGCGAGGAATGGGGTGAAGTTGAAGAACGTGAAGAGGAAAACTGGTATTTTCGCCTTAGTCAACATATCGACTGGCTTCGTGAATTTATTAAAAGCCATCCCGATTTCATTTTCCCCTCATTTCGTGCAAATGATGTGCTCAATGCGCTGGAGAACTCCGTCGGTCAGGACTTGTGCATATCTCGTCCGATAGAGCGACTCAGTTGGGGTATTCCCCTGCCCTTCGATGATCGGTTTGTGAACTATGTCTGGTTTGATGCCCTCACAAACTATATCAGTTTTGCGGGTTATCTCGCGGAAGAAGTAGGCAATGAAAACATGCCCGACTTCAAACGCCTCTGGCCGTCAGAAGCTCACATCATTGGCAAAGACATACTAGTTCCCGCTCATGCCATTTATTGGCCCATTATGCTTCATGCACTTGGCTTCTCCGATGAAATGATGCCCAAGCTCATTGTTCATGGCTGGTGGAATATTCGTGGCAAAAAAATGAGCAAGAGCCTCGGCAATGTTGTGGACCCAAGCAATGTCGCCAATATTTTCACTGCCGAAGGTCTGCGCTACTATCTCATGCGTGACATGGCCACAGGCTTTGATGCCGACCTCAATGAGGAACGCATGGAAATGGCTTATAACAAGGAACTTGCCAAAGGTTTAGGTAACCTGCTCCAACGCGCACTCAGTATGGCTCAAAAATACGCTGGCGGCACATTAAGTGTTTCGGATTACGACGACGAGATCAATCAGGCTCTGCGCAAGACCGTCACAGAGGCTCCCTCACAATATATTGAAAAAATGGAAGCTTGGGCGATTCACGATGGCATCGCCGAAGCTTGGAAGATTGTCTCTCATGCCAACCAGTATGTCGAAGTAACCCAACCCTTTAAGTTAGATAAAAATGACCCCGAACAAGCGCTACGTCTTAGCAGTGTCCTCTATTATCTCGCAGAATCCCTCGTTCATGTCAGCGTCCTTTTGAGCCCCGTCATTCCCAATGCGTGTGTGAAAATGCGCGAACAGCTCGGCTGGACAATGCCAGATGGATTCAAGGTCACCGACCTACAGTGGGGGCTTTTGAAAGACGGGCACCAACTGAATCAACCTGTGCCTTTGTTCCCGCGCCTCGATCTTCCTACCGAAGAGTCCAAGCCCACTTGAGTTAGTTCAGAGACAAATCCGCAGGCATTTGAGCCAGTAGTTTGTAGTAAGGACCAAGATCACCTAGAATGTTTTCCCACATCTCTGCCGGATGTTGTTGCGTGATTGCCTTAGCAAGGGGGCGACAAGATATCCAAGAGTGTTGTTCCAATTCATTTTCCAACTGCCCTTCCGTCCAACCAGAGTAACCGATAAATCCTCGCACAATGCGACCTTTTTCAAGCTCCTTAATCGCCTGTTCCGTTGATAGGTGAGTTTGCACTTTGAGTATCCGTTTTTTTACGTTCCATTCGATTGCGGCAAACGAAAGCTTGTTGGTACCTACAGGCCCCCCGAGAAATACTGGAATGTCACCCAAAGCACCTAGCTTTTCATCCTCCAACAAATCGGACACCCGTTTGTCGAGTGGTCGATTCAATATATATCCAAAAGCACCTTCCTCAGAAGTGTGTGTCGCGAGCAGCAAGACAGTGTGAAAAAAATTCGGGTCTCGCAATGAAGGTGCTGCCAACAATAATGATCCACTTAGTGACGCGGGATTAAATTCATCTGGGTTCATAGGCAGAAGGTAATATTGGAACATTAATGCCCTACACGTCTTACGGCAAGACTTTGCATTTAGATGTTTTTTTTAAATGTGACTAAACCGGAGTTTGCCATACGCGCCACTCTCCTGCAAATTCATCTCATGCGTGACATCGAGCTCCAATTAAAGGAAGGCATAGACCTTAGTCCCACTCAAGTGAAGACCGTTGCTGCATTTCTTTTGGATCCAAATCCAGAATCTGAACCTAAAGTATCACTGCTGCAAGCTCTCTCCATGAAAGGGGAAACCCCTGCAGAGATCGCTGCCTTTGTGAACGAATTCCTCGCTCAATCAATCGATCCAAACATTGATTCAACCAAATTATCAGGCCCTGTCTTGGATGTTGTAGGCACCGGTGGCGACAAACTTAATCTCTTCAACGTTTCGAGTACCGCCATGTTTATTCTTGCCGCAGGCGATGTCTGCGTCATCAAACATGGTAACCGTGGCATCACCAGTAAAAGTGGCGGGGCCGATGTACTAGAAGCCATGGGTGTTAAAATTGATCTCGCGCCTAAGGATCTGGCTCGTAGCGTTAGAGATGTTGGCTTGGGCTTTATTTTTGCCCCACTCTACCACCCCGCATTCAAAGCGGTGGCTGAAGCACGCAAAATACTCGCGTCAAAAGGACAACGAAGCATCTTTAACATCCTTGGTCCCCTCCTCAATCCCGCTCGCCCCGATCATCAATTGATTGGAGTCTTTGATGAAAAGCTTGTCCCCGTCTTTGCTGATATTCTGATGCAACTGGGGCGCAAGGCGGCATGGGTGGTTCATGGATCAACGGAAAGCGGACAAGGAATGGATGAGCTCTCAACGCTCGGCCAAAACAATGTGGCCTGCCTCACCGCTGGTAAAATTGAACTGAAAACATTGAATCCTATGGACTACGGATTTGCCTCCGCTACGCTCGCAGATCTCGCTGGTGGCGGACCTGCTGAGAATGCAGAAATACTCGAAGGCATTCTCGCAGGAAGACTTAAAGGACCAAAACGTGATCTTGCAGTTTTCAATGCCGCCGCGGGCTTCGTCATTGTGGGTAAGGCTAAAAACCTTAGCGAAGGTCGAGCGATGGCAGAAGATTTGATTAATCGTGGAGCCGCTCATGCCAAACTCCGCGCCGTCATTGACTGGTGTTAATCTACCTGCGCCGCAAGCTCGTTAACCTGTACATCTAATTTTCGTAACATTTGAGCCATAGCTTCGGCTTGATCATACTGTCCAGTTTGCCGCCGCTCTTGCTCCTGCAATTTTTCACGCATCGGTTGAAGTATGCGATTAAAGGTGTCATAAAGTATCCGTAACTCTTCACGCAATTGCTCTGTCATAGTATGCCACAGCCCTGTGCGTGCTGCTATCATGCGTTCCGTGGCAATCTGACGGATACGGCGTAACTCCTGATTGCAGATTGTCCATAGGGCCGCTCCCATAAGCGATCCAAGTCCCGTGATAAATGCGGTCAATGTCCACTTTCCTATGGTCGCACAACCAATCGCCATAACAAGAGACCCTACAAGTACAAGGCTAAACCCTGTCGCCATTTTACGTGTCTTGATCAAGGTAGGTGAAAGTAGTTTTTCCAATTCAATCTTTTCAGCACCGCGTAACAACATTTCATCAACCCGATCTACGAGGCGTTTCTTCTGAGCATTCCAGAAAAATTCATCCGACCTAAGATCCTCGCGCAGTTGAACCTTTAACCGCTCGCTAACCGCCTCGGTAAGATAATCTGCCGCATGGCCAATATCATCCTCGATGATGGCTACCGCGCTATCCCAACGTTCCAGATTAGGGTTTCGTAGTTTATCGAGCATCACTTTGTCGATACCAATAACACTCCGCTTTTCAAAGATAACACTCTGGAGCGCAAGCCAAGGCGTGAGCATCTTATAAATCATAGCCAATATATCATCCGCCACTTTTTCAAAGTCTCCCATCGTAGCTTCAATGATGGTGGCGAGCTTAGTATTGGTTCGACCTTCAATGGACTTGAGCTCATTCTCGATGTTGTCAAAAGCTTTTGTTTTTTCCTCGCGATTACCTACACGCGTGCCGGTTTCTCGCTGTAGTTTTGAAACTATTCCCTGAGCCACACTCAATGCATGACGAACTTTCCCCATTCTTGAAGTGTTGGCAGCCAGTGCCGCTGAAATATGCTGCTCCAGATTGGCAAAGCCGCTCTCTTTCATGAGGCGTTCACGGTCGAGCCCTGAACTTCTGGCAAGAAATGCTTTCTTAGCGGAAACAGGATAGATGGGAAACTCGCGATTAAAGCGTTGCCGGCATAATTGCTTCATGTAATCAAGGATGGCATCAATCTCCTCAGGAGTACGCAGATCACTCTGCTGCAATAGGAAGATGGCATTTTTCATCCAGTGATGATGAACCTTCTCCAGAAATTGCCATGCGGAAGCCGCCCATGGATTCATGGATGAGAAGACAAAAATAACCATGTCAGCCATTGGCACAAAGCGCTCGGTGATGGCCTGATGCTCGACTTCCACTGAGTTAGTGCCCGGGGTATCAACCACATGAAAATCTTTAAGAAACTCCACCGGCACAAAAACTTCCTCGAGCGTGCTCGTAATCGACACACGTTTCTCTGTCTCTCCATATTTAAAAAAGAGAATCTTCTCTGTCGTCGGAACCACCCCCGTCTCTGAAAACTCCTCGCCGAAGAGGGCATTTAGAAAAGTGGATTTGCCGACATTAACCTCACCGGATACCACGAAAACGAACGGCGTTTTCAAGGTGCTCGCAAGAGTCTCGAGAATACGCGCCTCATCAGTATCCACGCCCACCTCAGGAGCAAGCACACTGAGAGAGCGAAGCGTTACAGCCAGGTTAGAGCGTAGATCGAAGTATTCCTGTCCGATCATTCTCGTGGATATTGATTCCGAATTGATGTCATTGAATCCATGCGACTCAGCGAGGCGCGGTCTGATCCGCAACTTCAGAAGCTGGGGGCAATGCCTGTGGTACTGCTGATTGCTGATTGGGTGCCGATTCCGGTGCAAAAGAAGGGGGCTCTGTAGCGGCTGGTGCGCTTCCTGCCACAGGAGCTTCTGTCTGCATGTTGAGCAATTGACTCACCGTTACAAATCGATACCCCTTTGCCAAAAGTGCATCGAGCGTTTCAGGCATGGCGTTGATCGTAGATTCATGGATATCGTGAGCAAGAATAATTGCGCCAGCATGGGCATTGGAAATGATGCGCTGCGCAACCACCGAAGGTCCGGGTCTTTTCCAATCAAGCGGGTCAATACTCCACATAATGGTCGGATAGCCAAACTCTTGATAACACTGCTGTTTCACCCGAATATTAGTCGCTCCGTATGGCGGACGCATGGTACGCATTTGATAGCCTGCCACCTCAAGCACGGCATTATGAGTCATAGCCAACTCCTGATGCACTTTTTCTGCGGACATGCCAGAAAGAGCCTGATGATCCCAAGTGTGGTTTCCGATCTCATGACCTTCCGCCAATATCCGTCGAACGATATCTGGATACTCTCTGACGTTTTTACCAACCACATAAAATGTCGCCTTGATATTGCGCTGCTTAAGCATATTGAGCAATTTCGGGGTATTGCTGGCATGAGGGCCATCATCAAAAGTCATCGCCACATAAGGCTGAGTCATCGGCACCGAAGAATACACCAAGCGCACTCCCGGTGGCGGCACCTTGGGGATTTGATTGAAATTTGGGTTCTGCAGTCCCTGATTCGCTACGGGCTTTGTCATCTGAGACGATTGAGCCATTGATGTCGCAAGAGCAGCATCTTTATTGATGGTGGAACATCCGGTTTGTCCACTTGCGAGGACAATGCCGAGCCATACGGAGAGTAACATGCGTTGGGTAATCACTTAGAAGGGTTTATAAGTTGTCCCTGCGCCAGAAGAAGGCAGGTTTCGACACCCTAACTGATGATGCCACAATGAAAAGCTGGAATTGCAAAATCAGAATCAGCCGCGAAAAAGTAAGCCGCTCCATTTGTCAAAACCGCTGCACTAATGATGATCATCTGTGATCTTGCAGCTCTGGAAGTAACCTCGTCAGCCCCCTTATCCCTTACCAACTCTTCACTTCCTTTCACTCAATCACCTTTGATCTCAAATCTCTCAGCGCACATAACCCTCCAAAGTCTGCGCCCTTCATCGGACGTGCGCCATCCGTTCGCGTTCCCCCAAAGCGATGGCGCTGACTCTCAAACACCGCATCCACATACGCTCGACTCCCAATC